>NZ_DFOE01000024.1:0-219108 GCF_002376635.1 Sphingobacterium sp. UBA3549
ACAGTTCAGTTTACACTACCAAAGACTACAAAAACTCCTGAAAATTATACTTAGTGATACAATGCTATACGTAATTGAGCGAATTGAGATGTGTTTCAAACTCAATATCGAATTACTTCCATCGTTGATAAGTCAATGGTCACTTACAGTGTATTGCCATTGTTAGCCACAGTTACTTTTTTGATGTATAATATTCTTTCCAGGTTTTTATCCTTTTAACAAACATTTTTAGGTAGTTTTCCGTCAAAAAGATATTCGACCAATCAAACCTTTGTGCTTGAACGCCGAGATAAAAAGCAAAAATAGCTGCCCCAGCTTCTGGAATTAGTTTAATTTCTTTTTTCGTAATCGCTCTTACCTTTTGGTAACCATTAAGGAAGCTTTCAACTTTTGATTCATAGCTTTCTTTATTTATCTCTATGTGAAATAATTGGATAAAGAAATAACCAATATCTAAAAACAAAAAGCCATTACCGCAATTGTCAAAGTCGAAAATGGTTATTTCTTCTTTATTATTTACACTTACATTATCATACCAAATATCGAGATGAACTATTCCTTTCTTAACCTCTGATTGTTCTATTTCTCGAAATGTATTGGAGATTTCAAGACCTATTTCTTTAAGATATTGCATCTCGCTCAAATCCTCTGCGAAATAATGCTTTAATAATTCGTATGATTTATTTAAAAGTAATTCTGAATTATAGTTGGTTCTATTTATGTTTTTATTTGAAGTAATGGTGTGAAACCTTGCCATTAGAGATCCCATTTCATAACAAGTTTCATTATCCATAAATCTCATCTTTTTTCCTTCAGCATATGAAAATAGTACAATGTAGCGCTGCCCTTCAGGTGCATTGATTTCTTGTATCAGATTATTTTCCTTATCTGGAATAGGGAATGAAACAGAAACACTATTTTCTTTCAACAGTTTAAGAAGCCACAATTCTTCTTGAATTTCAGTTTTGGTTCTCCAACCATGGCAATAGACTCTTATTACATACTTTATTTTTTTGTCAGAGATAAAGTAAGTATGATTTACACCTGTTCGGAATAATGTACACTGAAATCCCTCTCTGAGATCGTATTTATCTTTAATAAATTCACCTAAGTTCTTCTCTGATAAGACTGATGTTATGACTGGAAAAATGGACATCAAATTTTGGTCGTATTTAATTCTTTGTAAATGACTATTTGATTTTTATCCCCGCGAATATACATAAATACGAAGGGATTCGAACATTTTCGCGTATTAATCATTTTGAATTAAAAGCCACGTAGGGTAAATGAATGAGATCATTCCTTTGATTTTGATGGCGAAGTATGGTATCTTACTAATGGTATCTTAAATACTTTGGCTATCAAAAAAAGCTGGAGTAAACACCTCAGCTTTTTTTGAATCGGATTGTTTAAGATTCTATTCAGTAATTTTGAGTGATTGAATAAGCCCATTAGACAACTGAAAATGAAATTTTAAAATGACTGGACTTCCAGGAAAAGATCCAGAAATTTCCGCGGACAGCATATTTTCTTTTTCGTCATAATCCAATGGCTCCATAGTAGCGTTATACTCCTTATTGGATTTATCTATCCATTGTTCAATTTCCGCTTTACCGTTATGGGTTTTTCCTTCATCAAATACTACCGCGGTTTCTGTAAAGCATCGGGCATAAGCTGCACTATCGAAGTTGTTTTGTTTTTTTACTAACTCGGCAATTATTCTCGGTAAGTTCATATGTTTTATTTTTAAATAATATTAAATTGTTGGTACTGTTCCACCATCGATTATATATTCGGTTCCTGTTAGATAGCTGGCTCTCGGTGAAACAAGGAAAGCAACGAGTTCAGCCACTTCTTCAGGTTCGGCTGGTCTTCCGAAAGGGATTCCACCCAAAGCGTTTATTACGCCTTTCTGCGCTTCTTCTACTGTACTTTTGGTGTTTCTTGCAATTTCGCCCAGCCATGCTTCCGATGCTGTGGTATTGATCCATCCAGGCGAAACAGTCAGTACACGAACACCTTTTGGAGTTACTTCATTCGATAAACTTTTGCTGTAGTTACGCAGTCCTGCCTTTGCTGCGGCATACGGCAAAGTCGAATCATATAGAGGCAATTTCCCCTGAATTGAAGCTATATGGATGATAACGCCTGTTTTCCGATCGATCATTTGCGGTAAAAATCCTTTATCTAGACGAATCGGGGCCAAAAGATTCGCCTGTAGCGTATATTCCCAATCCGCATCGCTGAGTGCCGCAAACCCGCCGGTGGGGGTTGATGACCCACCAAGATTGTTTATCAAAATATCCAATCTTCCATAGTTAGTAAGTACCTCGCTAACTACGTTTTGGGCACCTTCTGTTTTACTCAAATCGGATGCGATGAAATGCAGGTTACTGTTTTCTTTCTCAGGTGCGTTTCTTGCGGTTACTATCACTGTTGCTCCAGCCTGTAGCAGTCTTTCTGCAATTGCTATTCCGGCACCTTTAGTGCCGCCGGTCACCAAAGCTATTTTGCCTGATAATTCATTGTTGAAATTGAATTGTTCCATTTTTACGAATTGTTTATAGGACAAAATTGGATTATAAAAACAGTTAGCACAAGTACGGAAATACGATTCATATAGGGATAAATTTTTCCCCTATTGTGCAATTCAGAACATACCTTTAATTTTGGAATATGTATGAGAGAAAAATAATTCCGAACCTGAACTGTGGTCTTGATCTGATCGGTGAAGTGCTTTACGGCAAATGGAAAATACGTTTGCTCTGGTTTATTGATCAGGGATATCGACGACCAAGCGAATTGCAGCGTAAAATTCCGGATGCTTCGCGTAGGGTTTTAAATATTCAGTTAAAGGAGTTGGAAGACCACGGATTAATTACAAAAAAAATATATCCTGTTGTACCGCCAAAAGTTGAATATAGTCTTACGGATTTCGGCAAGACATTGATTCCGATTATTTCTGCATTGGGACGCTGGGGAGATGAACATGAAGAACTTCTGCGTTCTCTGATTTTAAATCGTTTAAAGTCGGAAAGTTGATTATTTTTTAAAGTTTCAGCATGACTTTTTTTTATGCGCTTACCGCCTATGCTAAAGAAAGGTAGGATTTTGCCAATGCTTTAATTAAATTTGGTCGAAAGCATAGAGATAAAATTAAAGCAAAATGAGATTTCTATTTTAAATGCTCATTTTTTGATTATAGAACTATCGTGCACTTTGCTATAAAATTCTGACTGGTCAGAATCAAATTTGAAACTCATACTGAAAAAACTATTTCCTTCAGCAAGTCGAAGCTGTACTAGTTCCCATTCCAATATTATCTCCCATAGATACCCGTTTACGTATAGAACGTGCTTGTTTCCATTTAAAGACAGTGTATCCGTTCAAGGAAATGCAACGAAAAGACTGATATAAGGGCATTTGCCAAAAGTTTTATCATACGTTATCATTTTACTAGAAAATGGTATCAGTTATTCATTTGAGACAGTAATGAGTCATCCATCCAAACTGGTGGAAATCGATGAAGCAAGTGAAAGAAAATTTAGGACTTATCTTTATTTTGTTTACTTGGATAATCCATTGATTAATATTTCCCGGGTTGAAATTAGAAAGGAAAAAGGCGGCCATGGTGTGGCGGAGGATAAAATCGTCGACAGGTACTATCGTACGCTGACCAATTTATTACCTGCAATAAAGCTTGCGAAAAAGCTTAATTATTTGATAACTCTGGCAAAACAATGGTTTTGATAACGGAAGTATTGCAAGGAGGGATCGCCATTTTATTGCCAGAAAACAAGCTTCCAAATTGGTTTATCAAATACGCGGTCAATAAAATTAATTTATAAGCTTTCCGTATATGCTATTTGGCTTACTAAGGGCCAGGTTATCTTTTGAATTCTATGTGGTCGCAGAAACGATTTGTTAGTACCATATAAATACAAAAGCCATAAAACAAATATGTACAAATAGGTGACTGTTAATTCTCTTCATTATCCAAATTATTTTTGTGGAATCTCAATGTCTTTATCGCTTTGAGAAAATCCTCTTCTGTTTGTATTTTTAAATCAACATCACTGAATGATAGGGTGTATGTATAGCCGTATTTTACGGCACGTCCAATTAAAGTTGTTAGAAAGGGTATTACTTTTATGTTTGTGTTTTTGTTGCTAATTATTTTAGTAATTTTGAATTTATTATTGTATATTTGCCTGATAACCAATTTTTAAACATTATGGCTAAATCAAAAAAACATTTAGGTAAGTATGTAGATCCACGTACCGATTTCGGTTGGAAATTTTATTTTGGTAGGGAGGAAAACAAAATCTTACTGATTGAGTTTCTCAATAGTCTATTTCATGGAGAGAAGATAATTTCGGATCTAAGATATAAGCCTGTAGAACATGATGGTGATTATGAGGAAATGCGTCGTGTTGTATTTGATTTACATTGTATCGGCAGCGATGGTGAGGTTTTCATCATTGAGATGCAGCAGCTCTTTCAAGAATTTTTTAAGGACCGCGCGGTGTACTATACCTCACGTCTCATCAATAAACAATTAGCGCGAGGTAAGAAGGGGAGTGATTATTACCTACCTGAGGTTTACTTTATTGGTATTTTGGAGTTTGACATGGATAGAAATGGAGGTTCCGGTATATCCCGTGTCACAGAACGCCCTTATTTCTATGATGTGGCGCTGTGTGACAAATTGACCAAAGAAATATTCTATGATAAATTGGGATATAAAATGATTTCGCTCCCATTATTTAATAAACAGCCAGAAGAACTAAAGACAGTTATGGATCAGTGGTTGTACTTACTTAAACATTTGAGTACCATGGATAGATTGCCAACGTTTTTGGATAAAAGAATATTTGGTCTTATCTTTGAGATAGGAGAGATAGGTAAATTAACGGAGGAGGAGCTAATGTCATACGAAGCAAGTTTAAAACATAAGCGTGATGCTGAGAGCGTATTTAATTCGGCCAAGAAATCCGGAGAAGCTTTAGGTCACGCTAAGGGTCTAGCAGAAGGAGAGCGTAAAAAAGCTCTTGAGACTGCCAAAGCATTTAAGGAAATGGGGCTACCTATAGCTGATATTGCTAAAGGCACTGGACTTTCTGTTGAAGAGGTTGAAAAGCTCTAAGTTTTGGGAAGTGTAAAGTAAATTGCGTCACTCTTTTTCAATTTAAAGAAAGTATATCCGATCAAGGGAAATATGGCTGAGAGAATAATATAGATGCATTTCGCTTGAAATTGCCAATTTATATTCAATGGGAGTGGCATTTCCTTGATGAGATGAGTTATTAAAACATCATATGCTATGTAATAAGCCTCAGGAATTAGCCATAAAATGGTGATACCTATATTTGTGTTAAACTGATAATTTCCTGTTATGAGTATACAAAATATTAACATCAGTAGTCCAATCAATGCTGGCCAAAATATAGAGAATATCTTTCTATTTCTTTTCGCTTGTAGGTATCCTGCATAAATAAGTGCTTCAACTTGAAATCCAAAAATAATCAGGTTAAAATTTAAACTCCCCGTAAAATATCTCAGCCAATCACCATCTGTGAACACCGCATAAAATGTCAAAGCCATAAAACTGAGATGTACAAATAGGGGAGCGTCAATTCTCTTCATTATCCATATTACGTTTGTGGAATCTCAATGTCTTTATCGATTTAAGAAGATCCTGTTCTGTTTGCGCATTCAGGTTTGAACCATGAAGGTTAAATCGGACTTTTGAAGAGTCTCCCCATAGGCTGCCGATGTACACTCCGGTGTTTCCTTTTCCGGATATTCTCGGAAATACGATTTTCGCTCTTCTGTTATCGATAATATCCCAGGATACATTTTGTTTTCTGTAAAGATCAGCATCGAGATCCAAATCCAATATCGGCATATCTTTTACAATAATATAGTCCGAAGAGTCCGTTGCACTTTCCTCCATCATCTGTCTGGTAATGACTTCTATGTTATGCTCTGTCAAACTATTGGAATACATCCCCAGATCGAAGTAAAGCGTATCGTTGTTGTCTACAGCAATTGCGCCGACATAACTGTCGATTCCGTTTTGTTTGACTTGTTGCCATTTATAGGGAACCTCAAGTGTAAATAGACCAAAATCCATTGTCTTTGTGCGAGATGGATCCTTGCAACCAGTAACGAGGATAGTAAGGGCAGAAATGTGGAATAGTTTTATGAACTGTTTCATGCTATGGCTTATACGTTGAATTTACAAAATTAGGATGGACTATCCATCTATGGCTAGTATTTTTTATTATTAAATCGCAAACGGGTGGGGTGAAAGAGCCAGATTAATTATTAGCTTCGTGCAATATGATTTTCCTTTTAGATATAGACGGTGTCATGGTACGTGCCAATCCACTTTATTTCGAGATGAATCAGCGTTAGCCGTTAATTTTTCAAAAATAGTATATAACCGTACAATGTACTGTATGGCTAGTCAAATCAGGTCATTGGTCGAGCCAATGAACGATATTGAGCAAAAACTGGGCATTCTGTGTTGCGGCGGGATGGTTCATTCCTCTTTTTTCACTTTTGATGCCATGGAGCTGTGCCGAAAAAGGAGCACCATCTCCGAATACCACAATCCTCCCTTTCCCAAACCGGAGGTAAGCACCGTTTGCAAATCCTTTGCCCGACAATCGGGGAATATTGTCTGGAATAGGTCTTTTTATCTGATTAGCATCATTGGGTAGATAGATGTCATATTCTTCATTTAATAAAGAAATAATATGTGCGTTCGTTGGGATGATAAACCCTGTTCCACCCCAACACATAATACTGTCTATTTCTCTACCTGATCCAGTGGTTATTTCGTTGGATAACAGTGTTTCTCTATCTTTTGAAAAGATTTCGGGACGTCCATTTTTAGGTAAGGCAAAACCGTTCACTATATGAATGCCAAATGCTGCACCAAGCGTTTGTACAGAACCGCCACAAGGCATGTGGTCGGTGACTAGAAATAGGCTTCCACCATCAAATACCCATTGGCGGAGAGTTTCTATCTCCTTATCGGTAAAGGCTGAATAGAGGTGGGCAATTTCCAGTTTTCCGGATTATATAGGGCATTTATGCTGATATAGATTTTTACTTCCTTTAATTGATCGCAAGAGATTTTTTCTTTAGCACTTCGGAGACGATATCCATCAGCCTGAAGGAGATCTGAAAAAGGAGCGTAAGCTCCTCTCAAAGTAACTGGATTGTTGTGTGCCTCGTCAAATAGGAGTAGAGGTCCATCACCGATCCGGTGGTGCGGATCGGTAATGGGATAATGAAACTGTTCATCTGCTACCTGTTGGGCCCTAAGCTGAGCCATACCCAACAGCAGAAATACGCAGGCAATAAATCTGTTCATATTATTTTTTGAATAGGATTATTGGTCAGTCTTTAGCCAAGCATCATTTTCGAAACACTGCATCTGCTTTACCTTACCATTGGCAACAGAAAATGTCAATGGGAAGGTGCCATCATCGTTGAGGAAGAAAAATTCCGAACGAGGAGTAAATGAAATTGTTTTGTTATCCCACAATTGTGTAAGCATTAAGCCTGTTGAGGAGGGTTCTATTTGAATCTTAAAGTTGTTGTCATTTAACTTTTGATAAGTTCCGGCCAGCTGTTTCAGTTGAGATGCGGTTAGAGTCGCAATTTTATTCGGGTCAAATTGCACGCGCTCACATACAATTCTACCAAGGATTTTTGTTTGGCTAAAATCGCCGGAGCCATTCTTTAAAAATTCTATAGCATATCCTTCGTTTTTGGATTCAAAATGCGTGTCATCTTTACGGACCAGCTGATATCTTTTTTTCTGATCCCATAGCTGTGTGACATACAGGTTGTTTTCTTGCGCCTGGAAAGCAATGAAAGCTACTTTATTGGGTAGCTGGTAGTAACCTTGAAATGATTTTAGCGGAACCAACTGTTGTTGCTGGGGGCTGTCTTTAGGGTGGGACTGTGCAAATGTATCAATCGAAGCAAAAAGACAACATGCTCCCACCAGAAGACCATATGTTGCTTTGGAAAATTGGTGGATCGCTTTCGAGTATCCCCTTGGTTTGATGTATTGTATCATAAATTTTTTTGTTGATATGATACAAGAGTAGGTCTTTTTGATAGGCTAACCGTTCGAATGGATGCAATCGAACAAACTTCATTGTGCCGGGTTAGTTTGATTGTTTACTATGGACTTTCATATATTCTGTCGGTGTAATGCCCGTTGTTTTTTTGAAGCTGGCATAAAAGGTTGTTCTTGAATTGAAGCCTGCCCTTATTGCGATTCCAAACATATCAAGTAGCTTGGCCTCTTCAGATAATAAAAGTTTTTTCGCTTCTTCCGTGCGAAGCTCGTTGATAAACTGGTAAAAATTTTTCTCCAGTCCATTGTTTATGATGTAGGACAGATCATGCGGATTGATTCCGATATGCCCCGCGAGCGATGATAGTGTTAAACCCGGGTCGAGATATAGCTTTTCAGCTGTTGTTTTCTGTAATAATTTTTCTTTTAATGTGTCTACCTGTTGTGCTGTCAGCCGCTCTTCGGCTTTAACCTTTTTATGCTCCGCTTCGTTGATGAGGTTTTCTGTAGACTCAATTGTGTAAATTGATCCTTGTGTTAGCGTTGCGTACCCAAGTGCCACGGTGCCCATAAAATATAAAATTGGGGCGACAGCACTAAAAACTACATGAACCATAGCCAGTAGACGGGCAACAATCATCAATAGTAACGCGATCAATAGATACTTCAACCAGACCATGTTTATCTTTTCCGTATAGGAAGATAGCTGGAGAATGTTTTTCTGATGTATTTCGAAGAGCCTATAACAGGCAATCCAATAAAAGATACATTGTGCAAAAAAGAAATATTTGATAGCAAAGATGATCCATTGCGGCATTTGAGGCGGATGGATATGATTATTAAAAAGTCCGGGTATTAAATAGATGATGGAGAAGAAAAGGAAAGCAAGGAAGGGAACAAAATGTAGTCCCCAATACCGAATTTTTGCTGTTGGCTTGACCATGTAGTGAACGGTCAGGTAGAAGCAGGGGAGTGTAGCCCATCGCGGGAGTTCCAGCGTATGGATCAATACGTTGCTCTCGATATGAAAACCTTCAAGAAAAAGCTGGGTAAATAAGCATGCCATCAAATAATACCATGTTCCAAGCCAGCGGTCTGCGCGCGAAAAACTGTGGTTGACACCCATAAAGATTAAGGTGCCAAGCATCAGAAATGCACCAGCTGAAAAAGCATGAAAGGTATAGAGTATATTGATCATGGGCCGTAGCAAGTTATCATTGTAACGTGAATTTAAACATAATTGATCAAATGGTACTACATCATCCAGATGGGTACCCCGATCCAACCATTGATGGATAGAAGGGCGACGAGATAGCAAAAAAAGAAATTATTGAAGGCCAAAAACAGACGAAGCCATAATGGGTTCAGTCTAGACCAACGGTAGTAAAGCAGCAAACTGCTGAGGACAATCAAAATAGCAAATAGAAGCATGCCTGTAATCCAGCATGGCTGGCTAATGTACTGTGAATAGTCTCCATTTCCTTCAGGCCGGCATTGTCCAGTAACCTGTTGTCGGCATTACCATTGAGCAGATAAAGCATAAATTTTGCCATGTCCTCAGCAGTGGACACCAAAGCGCTTCCGGCCCCATTTCCGATAGGACTATAGAATGGCATTGGTCTGTATTCGCCCTTTTGAAAGTCATAGCCTGTGGCAAAGCTGGGTCTATGCGTACCATCAAGATCAAATAAGCTATTGTGCATGTTTAATGGTGAAAAAATATTTTCCTTTAAATACTTATCCCAAGGCATGCCCGAAATTTTTTCAATCATATAGCCGAGTACATTATAGCCCGGATTGGAATAGGACATCATTGTTCCCGGTCTCCAGCGTACCGTAAGCGAATTGCTAACAGCTTTTAAGGCCTCGATACCAACAACTGGCTTTTTTTTGCTTATATCTACCATGCTGTTGAGTTGAACATCTTCAAAACCGGCAGTATGTTCGAGTAGGTGAACTACCCGTACCGGATCTGTGGCTTCCCAATGATTGTCAAATGGTATTTCGGGTGCTATATCACGAATACGGTCATTGAGTTTTAGCTTACCGTTAGCCACTAATTGTTGTATACCCATTGCCACGAAAAATTTCGTGACAGAAGCGAAGTGAAATTGCGTTTGATGTTCTACTTGCCGACGTTGTTTAAGATCAGCATAGCCCAGTCCACCCGAGTACAGTATACTGTCTTTTTTTACAATAGCAACCAGTAGACCGGGTATATGTTCCTTCTGAATGACATTATCTAAACTTCTATACAATTGGCTAATATTACTGTCAGATTTTGTAGCAGTGCTTACCTGTGCTGAGGCGGTAAAATAACTGGAAACAATGAGCATTGCGAGATAGAAAGTTTTTAAGTTGATCATATGCTTTTCTTTCTTGCAAATTAGCAATGATCTTAACCAGTCTTGTCCGTGTCCATCCAAACGGATAAATCTGTTAGGGTTACATGCGGTACAATATCGAAGCGCAATGAATGTCGGAGGCTATAATTTGGTAGTTTTTAATGATGCTGATTTCTTCTTGTGCAGAAGCGAAACATCATCATGTCTACCTTAGCCTTACAGTTTGTAATAATCTCTAACAATCCAAATAATTATTCTTCAATCTTATTAAGTATTGATAAACAATATTTATCTTTGAATTCACAAGTACCCAAAACCGATTTAATTTAAAAACTGACACCACGAAATTTGCCTAACCTTATTATGATCTAAAGGTCAGGCAGTAATATCTATTTTTAGCAAGCGCAGTAGTTGCTAATAAGACAGGAAATTTTACTTAAATTAAGGGTTCTTGGACCAGGCTTCTCTGTAGTTCGCATCAATATCGTGTTCATAACTTATTTCTGTGTCAAAAACAACCACTGGTCTGTTCTGGCAATTGTATCGATTCCAGGGGTATTCTTTTGTACCATTAGGATTTCCCGTGTGCGCAAAATTGATCCAACAGGTCTGCATAATTGCCGAGAGAGCATTAACCTCTGAAGGGTTGGCTTCTTTTAGCATTACTTTTCCTTCAATAGACTCTGCTGTTCCAAATATAAAAGGGATTTCCAATGAATGAAAGCTCGCTAGCCCGGTATCTTTTAAATAATTACTAGACCATCTGAACCTATATAGATAGGTAGGGGATTTGTCCTGCATTATTTCTGCAATAGTTGTTACTGAATGCCATATCATAGCATCAGCACCCATCTTTATGGGTTGAATATGTAGAGGTAAATTGCTATAGATATCTTTTATTTGGGCTGCCTTACCTGGATAATTATTTTCAATGAAAATATCTATCTGCTCTTCTTTTACAGGCATCACAGGGGCAGGCATGCTAGCAAAAAGAGTGCCTTCGTCCTGGTTCGAACCTACTATTAAAGGTACATGGCTACCATTTCCATTTTCAATAGCAACGTGTGAAGCTTCGGGTAGAAAATCGTCTCCTATTATTGGCTGAAAGGCAATATTTCCAGGAATTTCGAAAGCAATTTCGTCCACCAATTGTATTGATGCATCGACTATATCCTGTGTAGATATTTCATATAGTTTACTAGCTTTGTAATCATTGATACCTAATAGCTCAAAAAACTTTTTTGTGACATAGCTTGCTGTAGCTTTATCATAATAAACCGTCGGATAACTAGCGGGGCTTTCAGCAATCGCTTTGTGAAATAATCCTTTGGCTAAAGGTGATCCCAGAAGATTGATCACACTCGATCCCCCAGCAGATTCTCCAAAAATAGTAATATTGTCTGGATCTCCACCGAAATTATAAATGTTATCTTTTACCCATTTTAATGCTGCGAGTTGATCTCTGAATGCTATATTGGAATCAATCTGATCTCCTTCTGGTAAATCCTTTGTATAAAGAAATCCAAATGGCCCAAGTCTATAATTAATGGTGACCACGACGACGTCACCATTTTTTGCTAAGAGAGAACCATCATAAGCAGATATCGATCCGGAACCGGTTATATAACCCCCGCCATGTATCCAGAACATAACAGGGCGTTTTTTTTCGTCAGCACTTGGAGACCAAATATTTAGATATAGACAGTCTTCACTCGTTTGTTCTGTAATCTCTTCGGTACTTATCTGTGGTGAGGCAGGGCTATATAAAGTAGTTTCTTTAATCCCCTCCCAGTACTCCATTGGTTCGGGGGCTTTAAATCTCAGATTCTGGATAGGAGGCTTTGCATAAGGAATACCTTTCCAAGTACTGATTCCATTTTCTTTTTTGCCTTGTACCTGTCCGTAGCTTGTCGAAATTAATGTGTTTTCATTCATAAATTTGAGTTTTTTAATTGCTAAAATTCTATTAACAGCTCGAATTTATGAGATGAGTGATTAGAGATAAAATATATTCCCTTTCAATTTCTATTACTTATCTCCGTTTTTATCCAAATATTGATAATCAGTTGATTAAATTTTATTACTGATTGCTGCTTAATTTTATATACTGTCGATCCAGATATACAAATTAGTCTCAGATGATAGGCTTAGTTTTTTTCTAAGTCTCGTTTTTCGGTTGTCCACAGACGAAATTGTATTATTCTTATACTTTGCTATTTCTTTTGTCTGCAGATTGAGTTTCAAATAGGCGCACAATTCCAAATCGGAAGCACTAAGGTCACTGTTTAGGTTAAGTAGTTTCTTCTGGAATTCAGGAAAGACCTGCTTGAAAACAATGTAGAATGATCCGTCATTTTCTTTAGCCATTTGTAATAATTGGTTAATCTGTTCTGTATGAGATTTCACATCTATAAAATTAACCTCGGTAATCTCTTCATGAATTGCGGAATTCTTGTCTCCTTGTCTTATTCTGATGTAATAGTATGCTGCTGCTATTGCTATAATGATAACTCCAATTATTGCATATGTAATTAATTCTGAATGAAATTTATTATCAAGAGACACCTCTATTTTTTCTGCGATAGGGATAGCCTCCCGCTCACTTTGATCAATTTCATTTCTCAATTTTTTACTATCATCAGCTCGCAGACGCGCAGGAACAGTCATTCTCATTTCTGAGTATAAACTGGCAAGGGCATCTGTAATAAAATAGGATTCAGTAGGAATATCATAAATTTGTGCAATGCGATATGATTCATTATAAAGATCTAACGCATTTTGGTTGTGGTTGTAAGCAACAGAATTGTAGGCTAATAGTCCTTTAAACCTATAGAGAGCGATCATAAAACGTTTATCTTTAAGATTTGATAATAATTTTTCTGCCTCTTTAAGGTATTGCGCAGCTTTTTCGTATTTATGTGTTGCAAGAGAGACCGATCCTACAATTCTTGCTTTGATTCCCAGCCAGCGGGGTTTTCCAGCGTGTTTTGGCGAAATCATCCTTGCTTCTAGATATGCTTTTTGAACATAATACATCATAGAATCCTTGAATGGAGCAGGATTTTTATCACCAATTGTTGGATTGGAATGTTCAAATATCATTGCTATACCTCCATAATGCTGTAATTTTAGTATATGCCTATTATCTTTTTGAAGTACATTTGAACTTAGTTTTAAACCAATGTCGAAAGCGTTTCTGGCTTTACTATATAATCCTAAATTTACGAAAGCTCGCCCCATATAAGTATAAAGAAGGCTTAATCTATAATAATCTTTCTCGTCCTGAGCAATAGATAAGGCTTTTTCAATTCTCTTAAGAACATTGTAGTTATCCCCTAATTCACTGTAAATTCTTATAGCTGTCGTAATAGATTGTAATGCTTCTTTAGAATTGCTGTTTTCAATTGCTTCAGCAAATATATTATTGCAAGTCATCAATAGATCTTGTTCGCTTTTTTTTGAGAACGTTTCAGCTGAATATACGGTATTATAAATGTTATCACAATTTCTTATATAACCCTGTCCATTTGATAGCGTGCTAAAGAATAATAAAAAAAGGCATATTGTTTTTCCCATCCATTTTAAAAATAATATAGTAAATAGGTTACGTTTAATCACAAAGTTAGTATTTTTCTATAGAATACAAACATTATCGATATTAAGCGCTTTGGGTTTTACAATTGGGAGTGCAAAGATAATGCTGTTTTACTAACATTTATGTTTTTAAAAAAAGTATAAATAGATATTAAAGGAATATCTTTACAATAAAAAAAGCACATCAAGTATTATTTATAGCTTCAGTTCAAAGCCGTTCCTTTTATAAAATTCAATAGCATTACCGTCTGAAGTAAGCATCTGCATATGAAAACCCTTATAGATATCTTGCATTTTATTCATGATCAAACGACCAATCCCCTTAATTTAATAGGAAGGGAAAAGACATTCATCTATCATATTTCTTCATAGTGCAAAACCTGCGGGAAAGGATCATAATAATCGTGCAGTAAGACTTTCCATTTCTGGTATTGCGGAGACTGTCGGAATCCAACTTCATGTGCTTCGACAGAAACCCATTTCACTAATAAAATGTATTGGTTGTCTACCTCTATGCATTTCTTTAAGGAGTGTATTATATATCCGTCGATAGATGATATATACTGGCTAGCTATTTGAAAATCATTCTCAAACTTCTCCGCTCTACCAAGTTTTACATTTAAAATAGCTACTTCTAAAATCATCGTGTTTTTATTTTTTTAAAATTAGGATTAGTAATATCAGTCAATATAAAAATCGATTTCTTACCAATTAAGTGAAGCCAGTGACCTCTCCGCGAATTTAGGTGTATTCTAAAATAGAAAATTCCGCTGTTTTGTTTTTTTTATAAACATTTCAGGAGTCAAATCCCCTAAAAAGCTGTGGAGTCTGAAGGTGTTGTACTCTTCCATCCAGATTTCAATTTTTTCCTTCGCATCTTCCAATGACAGGAACCAATGCGCATTTAGACACTCGTCCCGAAAACTTCCATTGAATGATTCAATATACGGATTATCTGTTGGTTTTACTGGGATGGAGAAAACTAATCCCACCTGATGCTCATATGCCCATCTATCGACCTCCTTGGAAATAAATTATTCACTTGTGTTAGTTTTATTTGGTGTTCATGATTGCTCCGCAATTCCGATCCGTTATCCACTTGGATTTTTCTGGGTATTGCCTGTTGGAATAGTCGGAGCTCTTCCAAAACAGAAACAACGTCACTTCCTTTAAGCCCTAGTCCAATCTCAATAGCCATGCATTTACGGCTATAGTTATCCACTATAGTTAAACAGCGGATTTTCCTGCCATCTAACAGCGTGTCAGCGACAAAGTCCATACTCCAGCAGTCATGTAAATTGGAAAAAACCGGTCTCTCGGATCGATGAACGGCGGCGCGGCAGCGTCTGGGCCTTTTCACGCGTAGATTTAAGCCTTCTTCTTTATAAATTCGATAAATCCGTTTTGGATTATCCCGCCAGCCTTTTTGGATTATCCCGCCAGCCTTCACGTTTCAATAGAACAATAATGCGTTCTATGCCGTAACGCACGCATGTTTCAGCAATGCTTTTTATGCGAAGGCGTAATGGACTGTCATCTGGTCTATGGTGTTTATAATACCAAACTGAGGTGCTCAGCAGAGATATCTCGCACGCTCTGTGTAGGGAAATTCGATAATCAAAAATGAGTCCGGTAACCATGGTTCTACGCTGCGAAGGCTTTAAAACTTTTTTTAATACATCCTGGAGCATCTGTTTGTCCAGACTAAGATCGGCCACGAGCTTTTTGAGCTGTGCATTTTCTTCTTCCAATTGCCGGAGCTTACGCAGCTCCTATACCCCCAAGCCACCGTATCTCTTCTTCCAGTTGTAGAACGTAGCTTCGCTGATACCCATTTTTCTGCAGACTTCTTCCACACGGGTACCTGTCTCGGACTGTTTGATCGCAAAGGCAATCTGTGCTTCGGTAAACTTTGATTTTTTCATCGTTTTTCCTCCCTTTTAAAATTAGTAATTCAAGTCAGAATTCTCTACTTTTAAATGCTCTAGTTGTTTGGGGAGAGGTCAAAATCAAAAAACATCACAATATGCGCACACTAGCCATTGCACTATTTTCGGTGGTATTTATTTTTTCGTATAACTCTTGTACTTCCATATCGCCAAAGTACTTAGCACAGAATGCCGCGGCACATAGCGTTTCGAAGGTAGGATTGAAGGAGACATACATCTTTGATAATTATCCCCAGAAGGTAATTGGCCATAATCATAGCCCTCAGGAGAAGAGTGCAGCCTATAATGAATACTGTTTATGGAACTATATTGAACCAAATTATTATAAAACGGATAGTCTGCACTATCTTTACAAAACCTCATTGGAGCTGACCAAAAAAAATAAAATCCATTTCAAACTTATTGATACTTTAGGAAATGTCGTGCGTGAAAGAACGAGGAAAGTTAAGCCCGAACCACAAAACTTTGTTTCTTTCAGAAATACCGATCTTGAAATCTATGTATTAGTCAATAGATTCTTCACCGAAACTATTTGCTTTGCACTAGATAAACATGGTAATTTAGTAGTGCCCAATGAGTCGACAGCAGCAGGATTTCTTATTCTCTTTCCACTCGCGGGCGCCCTCAACCATGATGCTTATACTTATTGTCGTGTGGATACAATTGCCAATTAAGGCTTATGGTAAAGCAGATCCTATTTGGAAAGAAGAAGGTGATCATCTTGTGCTAGAGTTTCATGGGCTTGGAATTGGTGAGGGTGTAGGTGATAGTGTAAATGAGGGAGTTACACATCAATGGAGTTATCTCTAAAACCTATGGTTCACCATCGAGCGCAAAATTATCGAATATCATCCTTTATCCACTTTAATTTCCCGCGTTGGATCATGGTGATGTACTTTTGAACGTGATCATCGGTCAATAGGCTATTGTCTTCAATGTGGTAATTGAATTGCTTGGTGAAGGTGAAATATTGAATACTTCCTACATAGGCATTATTGAGATAGATATGCCAAAGGCTATATTCCTTCGCTCGCACTTTCACTATCTGCCGTTTTCCCTGATGGTAAAATAATTCAGGAACATCACTATCAAAACGAAGTATAAGCGCATCAATGCAAGCTTCCTTGATATCATCCGCGAGCTCTCCATAGGCAAGCTCCCAAATGCCCTGAGATTTCCTGAAAACATAGAAATCAAGGCCATTTTTGCTGTAAAGATGATAGTCTTTCATGCCCATGCTCTTATCGTGTACAGTCATCTGGACGTACATAACACGATTGCGGCAATAAACTTCGAGCGGTTTCATAAATCAAAAATACTAACAAATTTAGTAAAACAACAGGTCCAATTGTACATTTGTTTTATGAAACTCAGCAAGCAACCACCGACGGGTTACATAGATCATATTGAGAAAACGGCTCTATTAGCAGCACAAAGCGTTGGATCAGGTTCTTGCTAATGTATCGACTATAAAAATTGGTTCGTTAAAAATTTCATCGTCTTCCAGATAACCAGAATAATTGGCTCCGTTAAATTCTTCTATCTCTTTATAAGCGATTTCCCGTGGCAACCATTCGACATCTATGAATGGAATGACGACCATGGTATAAATACAATCAATAATATGTGATTCGCCCTGTTCAATATATGTTTTCGAAGAAAAAGGAATTTCATTACCTAATTTCCATGCGAGGAAAAAGTTAAAAATACTCACCCAGATCACGTAGACCTCTGATGCTCCAATACGTACTTCAAAATTAATTCCACGATCTTCTTTAATGAAGGGCCTAAATCTCTTGATTTGATATTGTGGAAAATCGTTGTTAAACTTATCCAAAATTTTCTTCACAAGATCAGGGTTTTCCTGTTCGAATTTGTCACTCCTCTTATAGATATCTATTAATTTAGGAGATCCATTTTCATAGTGTTTCCAAAAAAAATCCCTATCAAAATAATTATTAATTATGTTCTTAATTGTTTCCATATATAAATTATTGACAACCTGTCATTGGTTTTGGCGACCGTGCGGCCACTCAGATTCGAAGATACTGTTGTTTCTGGATATATTTCTTTATCTGCAATAGCATTCTGTTATGAAATATACGGGAAATATGCGCTTAAATTGTATTTAAGGATATCTTAATCGTTACTTTTGGATGATCGTAAGTCATGTTCTACTTTAAAATTTAACATTCGAATTTGGCGAATTGCGTATATTTAAGCGTTATGTGACATAGTAGTAAATCAAGTCCTAAATGGAACAAAGAGAATTTTCAAAATTAATACTCAAATTCTTGGAAGGAAATTATTCACAGTTTGCTCAGACAATAAAGTTTCAAGATGACGGATCTTTTGATTGTGATTTGAAAAGTGAATCCGGAATATTTTCAATTTGGATTGCAACATATAATACCGAAATAACTATTGGAATTGAAGATCCAAATGGAAAAACAGATATTCATAGTCATATTCCATGTTATGGGTTAGGTGATTTAGAAGCTTGTGTTGCAGAGCTATCATCATTTATTGAGAATATTAAAGCTGACACTTTAGTTTTATATCAAGATGAGGATGGAAAATATGATTGGATAGAATCATTTGAATTTGAAAACTTTGATAACTGTAAAAAGTTTTCTTGGAAGATTAATCACGACGTCACATAAAATGCGGACCAGTGGAAGGAATGCTTACTATTACTCGTAAACTTTCGCACCTTTGAAAATATCAGCAAATGTTGACCACGCAGCTTTTTCAGCATCTACTTTTGCGTCTGTATTATCATAATACCCTTGGATATCTTCTGCGTATGAGGCCAAAGCCTCCAGAAAGTCGGGTAAAGTTTTGTTTTCCCAAGTTTCAGGATTTTGGAGCAGATCCTTATGCAGAAGATCAAGAAATTTAATGAAGCTTTGTCTGTCTTTTACTTTCAATTTATATAATTGATTATCCATGTATTTTTACTTAAGTAATTAAAATCATTTTAACTAGTTTAAAGAAGCCATATCCTTAATTATGACCATAAAAAATAGTATTTTCAATTTACAAAACAAAAGATCTCCCATTGAGAACATTGTCCGCTTCTTCCAGAGTGCTTCTTTACCTTTATAGGCCCTCTAATTTTAAATAAAGCCAAATGGGGCAAAACTAGTTTGAGCTCAATAACTTCCAATAGATCATTCCTTGATACTCTTTCACTACATTGAAATTTAGAAAAGTTAATATTTTTTGTGAAGCGAAATTCTCTTCTGAACAATTGGCTGTAATCGCTTTAACTCCTGCTTGCTTAAATGCCCATTCTATTAATCCTAAGGCAGCCTCTTTCGCATATCCTTTTTTCGTTTCGGTCTGAACGATGCCATATCCAAGATCAATCTCGCCAAATTCATTAGGAGTACCTTTAAATCCAATATCTCCTATTAATATATTTGTATTTTTATGAATAACCATCCATGACTCAAATCCGGTAGGGGATTGTACTTTATTTAAATTATTTATAATTCTTGGCAATGTATCCAAAGTTTCCAAATCTGGCCAATCTTTAGTAGGAATAATGCCTAATTCTGTAAAACGTGAAGTCGAACTGGATAATGCTTCCTCACAAATCTGAATTGTAAAAGGTAATAATTTTAATCTATCTGTCTGAATTTCAAGCTGCATAATGATAATTTTGTAAAATCATTTGATCTGTTTGGTCGGAATTCTCGATTTAAAAGAATCTATTTCAATTTGTCCAAAATATCCTGAAGTTATTACGAGCAGTTTAGCAAGTTGCGCTTGACTGAAGTTTTTTACATTCCTTATTTCTCTAACCAAATTACCAATTTTTAGGGAGAAATTTGCATTGGTATTAAATATATATGAGAAAGCAATAATTTGTTAGTTCTTAATAATACTGTTTAGCTTTAAAAGAAGTTAAACATCATCATGTAAAAGGCTTAAAATATGATTTGTAATATACATATGTCCAATTTTTTTAAACCTGATTTTTTTAAAGTTACTATTTCCCGTAACCTGCACTTCTTTCAACCCCTTACCTTAGCCTTACAAATGGTAATCATCTTGAAAATTAATATCTTTAAAAATATTTATTCAACATAAATAATATATATTAGGCTTGGGTATTAACCTTGTACAGGTGAAAAGTAGCATATCATAATAGTAACCACAACCAATTCCAGCCTTCCAATAGCTGCCCATGTTTTCAGTGGTACCAATATGTTTAGCGATATAGGGAAGAGCTATGTAGATTCCTTCGGGGGCCGATCTACCAGCTATGAGAAGAATGCGCAGAAGATATAAAGCCGCGTTACCGAAGCGTTTAACGAACATGCTAAGACATTCACGCTAAATCTATTATGAGGATTGGTTTAGCTAATCAAGAAGTTTCAGGAAAAGGGAGTCAGATTTTTATGATTACTGTAGTGGTGACACCAGTACATCTAAGAGGGGTTGCTTGCATTATGATGGAAAGGCAGGATTATCTATTAGACGGCCAACTGATTGAGCAAAAAGTTAGAGAGAAAATTAAGTTCATGAAGTCGATTTATGGACATATTTTTTTAAAATGTAAAAGAAAAGTTTAATGTGAAAAAAATTACTAAATTAGATTTCATAATTAGCCGATTAAATTTTTAAAGCCGTAAGTTGCCAGTAGGTTCTGATTTCCCAAAATCGCGAAGAAATGAAGGAAATAATGCTTGGTTCGGGATCAGGATCGGGCTCTCAACCACAATCAGCTTGTACCGCAAGTTGCACTTGTCCAGGTGGAGGTAAAACATTTGAGGTACAAATCATTTGTTTGAATGATTGCCGGGCTGTAAGTGAGCAGGGGGTGGAGTGTATTGATAAAGGTGTACTTAAAGGCTTTGTTACTTGCAAGTCGGCTTATGCTTCTCAATGTTATTATAGCATTTGATATATAAATCAATTAGACTAGTAAATTATGAGCATTATCAAAAAGTATCGATTATATGATATCCGGTTAATTTTTTGTTTGGCCTTTCTACTTGTAGCTTCTAATCAAATGTGCATTGCACAGATAAATGTTTCGCTAACACCAATGGTTGATAGGAATTATTTTTCCGTGATTATACCCAAGCGCAGTGTTTATTCAACAAGTGATTATAAGGGACTTAATTTATCGAGATTTAGTAATTGGCAGCTATATCTGTCGTCTTTTTCCGGAAATCAAGCCGCCTATGAAGCAGTTGGATTGAGTTATCTTAAAGAAATTGACCCCAGCATCGATACCAGCATGATTTACCTAGGCAAATTAGAAAGGAATAGTATCGCATCGTTTGTGGGGGTTGATAAAGACGGAAATTTTCATGCAGTTGTAGATGAAAATAACAACCGGGACTTCAGTGATGACAATTGGTATAAATTTCCACCTAATTTATCTGCAAAAGATTTTGCTGTTAACAAAGAGGAAATTGTCTGTAAAATAGCTTATTATGACGGAAAGCAAGTCAGAGATACGTGCCTAAAATTTGATGTAGAGTTTTTGAGATTTCCAAGTAAGTTTACTAGACAGGATGACCACAATCAGAATGGTAACTTAGCGAATATTTTTGAGCTTCGCATGCTCAAAAAGTCTTATAAAAAGGGGGCTACAACAGTAAACGGACAACGTTATGACTTTTATGTAAGTGATCCATATTACAATCTTTATCCCTCTTTATCACCCTATTCAATGACTGTTAAGAAAGCTGCTCTGAACGAGTCTAATGATCTGTATCAGTATTACTCCCTTTCCGATGAATTGGTGCGTATAGGGGACGGGCTTTATCAAATGCCTAAATTAGTAAAAGACGAATTGCATTTAAACTATGTAAAGCAAGCAGATTATGGCGATGGCTCAATAGGAAAAAGCATGTCTTTAGCCAGAGCCGAAGAATTGATTACAGGTAGGGAATATTATTTAGGGGAACCCACCGGTAAGTATACCCTCATTGACTTTTGGGCCAGCTGGTGCAAACCGTGTATCGCATCAATCCCCAATTTAAAGGCTATCCATTCTACATTCTCTGGAAAAGGACTTGATGTATTGAGTCTTGCAGTGGACAAGCGTTCTAATACAGCCAAGTTGAAACAATTGATTTCAGAACACGGAATGAGTTGGGACCAGCTTTATATGGATAGCGATAAAGAAGGCCTTGATTATTTGAAGAAGAACCATATTCAATCTTTCCCAACAACAATGCTTATCGATCCACGAGGAAAGGTGATTTATCGCGGTACATCTGAAGCCGCATTAATCAAGGCTAAAGAACTGCTGGGTAAAATTATAAATAGCAAATAGTATAATTTAACATCTGTAAAGCTCATGGAAAGATCAATATTTAATTTTTACAGATTTATAAAATATCTTCTTTTTGTACTATTGTTAATAAATGTGGGCTTTGTTTATTCCCAAGATTTTAAAGTTCCATTGACTCCTCAAGTCGGAGAAGAATCTAATCATGCAATTATGATTACGGATGCAATAGAAATACTTATGACTACAAGGTTTAGATACGAATAACTTCAATATTTGGCAATTGTATAAGCAGTCTTTTTTCTATGAGCAATTAGCATTTGAAATTGGCGGAATGCCGTTTTTAAGGCAAATAAACCCTTCTATTGATACCACATTGATTTATCGAAGCAAGCTGACAGGAAATAGCATAGCCACGTTTGTGGGATTGGATAATCCGGGTGTTTTTCATGCAGTTTTAGATGCAAACAATAATAGAGATTTCAGTGATGAAAAATGGTACAAGTTCGAAATAGAAAACTTTTCCCACGATTACGTCCAGTCCGATGAGGATGTTTTATGCAAATTTGAATATTTTGATGGCCTGAACCTGCGTGATACGTCGCTGAGGATGGAGTTAACATTTACCAAATTCCGTCCTGGGTATCATACCGAGATTGATTCTAATAACGATGGTAGAATGAAAGATAAATTTCAACTATCGTTGAAGAGACTATCTTACAAGTTCAATATGGCGATTTATCAGGGACAGCAATACCAGTTTTTTGTATCAGATGACTATTATAACCTCTATCAATATTCAAGAGATTATACCTTAAAAGTAAGAAAAATGCCAGTAGCAATCAATGATAATTTATATACCTATTATCCTTCGTCTGGCGAATTGGTCAGATTAAACAATAGTCTATTTCGTATTCCAATGACAGTTGCCGACACACTATCTTTTAAATATGTAGGTGAAACAAAAGAAAGTGATGCTTCTATATGCAAGCCCATAACTCCTGGTTTAGCTATTGATTTGCTAACAAATAGGAATTATTCACTGGGTGGTAAAACGGAGCCACCGAACGCGTCAGCCTGTACTGAGATTTTAGTCCGTAACCAATTCTTATCCCAGCTGCTAGTGGCATCAATAACTAATAATCCAATTACCGTAATTGAAATTGATTGGCCCCCTGAGTGCAATTCAATTGTAAAATCATCAAGCTCATCCATTTGCTATTGTTAAGTTATATTATCTATACACTATATTGACTCAGATTCATTCCATTGTGGGATACCGCTAAACATTTCCTTTACAAACTGTTCTGTATATCGCTAGATCCCAGCTTCCTCCTTATCAAATTAAGCCGTTATTGTTGAGCAAACTGTAGGAGTATAGCAAAGTTTGACCCGGAGGTTCTCTACCCATTCAGCGCGAATAACAATTGTGATTAACCTTTTCGTATCTCGGGATAAACCGATTACCGTAATATCTTTACACATTCCGGCAAACCAGTCGATAATATACACCTTAGTACTAGCGCGAAACTGTTTCGTGCCGATACGAGTTTTTAGTTTCCCTTCACCATGGCTGATGTTCTCTTTGATGTTAGCAACCAATGTCCATAATGGTGTAGGTTCTAAATGATCCATATTGATTCAGTTATACTTGAAATATGGTGAAGTTCAATTATTTTATCAGAGATCTTCTGGTATTTCGCACTTTTCTTGCCATGATCCATCAGCGGAATAGTTACTATATTTTTTTATTTCTTGAATATAAGACCGCTATCAAATATAACTATTTGGAACTATTATTCCGTTCATGCTTTTTCGATGCTGCAAATTTTTGTAAGTTGGTATAATCGAAAAGCAGCAATTTTATGCAACAAACTACCAAGACAAAACGGTCACTGATTTTAACAACAATTATCTGTAGCGTTTATCTTGTGCTGACCATATTTTACCATCATATTGACAAGTATCTTTCTGGTATTGTGTACTGGGGTCTGACAGCTTTAATCCCCGTTACTTTTGTCACGATATTTGTTTTTGAAATCAAGGGAATTACCGAAATTATCCGCAATCAGAAGAACTTGTCTTTAAAATTTTGCTTACCAACAATAGTTTGTTCAATTACAATTTTGTACACGCTATTTAGTCCCTACAAGCTTGATTCAGAAAAACTCGAAAGCGACGTTGAATTTAGAGCCTGTTATGAAGGGACTCAAAATCAAGCTTATATCCTTTTCAGAAAAGACAAGACATTTGAACTGCATTGGACAGGCGTTTTCGGATATAATGAATGGAGGACAGGCAAATGGCAGAGAGCAGGTAATGTATTAACGCTCAAATATGATGGAAAAAAAGTTGAACAACTTGGCGAAGTGATTTTGATTTCAAAGGGTTATCTTAATCCAATCGGAAAATCAATTGATAAAAAGAAATATCCATATCCGATGTTTTATCTTGGATACTGTAAACATGAAAATTAAATTGTCTTCAAAACATGACGAATAAAATAAGTTACCGACATTTATGTTATTTTCTAGCTGTCCGTTTACAAGAAGGTAGAGTCACATCATTTTAACGTCACAGGGGTTTGCAATTATGAATAAACTTTTAATAATTTCTATTTTCTTTTGTTTATCTGGTACTGGGCTAGCTCAAGATAAAGAGGATATCATATTGTCTGTTTTATCCAAAAACGTTGTAGGGAAGACATTCAGGTTTAATCTGAGTGATAAGAAGGATTACTTGAATGAAGTCGATGTAGCCTATCTAGGCGAGATAGAGACGAAAGCAAAAAAAAAGTATTGCATATTAACTTGGGGCAGGATGTGGGGGCCGAATAAACATACTACAGGCTCAATTCTTTTATATGATAATGAAAAACAATACTTTGGGAATTATGTGTTGGGAGCATCAAGTGATTTGCCTATAAAGTTAGACAAGAATGAACTGTTCTTTTATAACACAACTAAAAATGAATGTGATCGATCGTTAGTCACCAAAATTGATTTTTCTGAGATTCCTAAGAATATCTTCATAAAATGCAGTGGTGAATTGGGTGATGTTTACGAGCTTAATTTAGATTCCTTAGAAAAGAAATAAAACGCTCAATCTTTCGCTACTCGGCTACATTTCGCCACAGTACAATATCAAAGTCAGTCAATAGCTGACAAATTTTGCCATCACTGTCCCTTCCAATGTATGTAGCATAAAAACCATCTCCATACCCCGTGGAGAAAAAGACAGCATTGTAATTTTGAAAATCGTAATTTAAATAATCCTTGAATTTTTCGGAGAACATATTGTCCCAGTTTTTGTCGAGCAGCGTATTCAGACTATCCTTTGCTGCTTGATCAACGAAAAGACCTAGTCCTGCATCTACTCCATAGCCATATATTTCTTTGGATTTAAGGGGGATTGGAGTCTGTCCAGGTAATAAGGCAAACTCCCATTTTCGGATAGGCTTATCTGAGAATTTTACCCGTGCAAAGGCAACCCTTCGATCCTTATTGGCGATGATATTTGCCATTGCCAATTCGACCGGAAACTCACCTATTGGGAAATTCTCATTAAAAGCTAGCGCATCGCTCAACATCACAGGATCAGTCGCGATAATCTGGCCTGAAGATACCTTTAGATTTCCTACAACTATCATATCAAAAGTGATTTCCGTGCCGAATTGTGCTACTTTTGTGCCCTTCACGAAACTTCCCTCAAATATTTGCGGGAATGCCAGTGATGTGTCTCTAATTGTTATTTTAGGTATAGTATCTATGAGGTCAAATTCTGCTTTTTGCAAAATGACATCGTTATTATTACCTGGAGCTTTGTTTTTCGAAATACATGAAAATAGCACCAGGGCCATTAAACATATTGCTATTATTCTTTTGTGCATTGAACGTATAATTATCTTTTTCTAATTGTTGAATGACGAAAAGATAATTTCGCTCAGTCCGTCGAGCTCGCCATCATATTCATGGTCGTAGACTCTGATCGGATAATCATTTGTTTCGAAGGAGCCTCTCGTATCAAATACCAGTGGCCCTGTATCATTACCTTCACTCGCAAACGGGATCAGGCCAAGTGGGATGAGTTGTTCAGGTATGTACCAGTCAAGATTGGCTATTATTTCCGCTAACGGTTGAGAAGGCAAGGAGTGAGGTAGTCTTACTATTGAACAATCACAGTCGGCAAAGAAATAGCGCTTATGCCATTCAATAAAGCTTTCAGGTAATGTAACTCCAAATTCTATCTCCACTTTTTTGTAATCCGCAGGAGTCATTGTTCCTGGAATTGGTTTCCATTCATACCAGCCATCTTCGTTAACTTCGGATGCCATCATTTCTTTTGGAACATCCTCTGTGTAAACAGAACTTACATCTCTGGTCAAATATGCATTAAAAAATTGTTCTATATTGTCGGTCATTTGCAGTCAGTTTTATCGCTTAAAAGTATCACTTTGCATCTAAATATTAAAAAAGGTTTTTCATTGTTGGATAAGTTTTCTTTAATTGAAGCTTACAAAATGAAAATGTATTATAGATATTTTGACGATCTTGAGCCGTCATATCTTCCCAAAATTCCGCTATTCCCATCTGATACAATCTCGTTCTAGATGCCGTAATAAAATGGACAAGAATTGATAAATATTTTGCTGAAGCCAGAACAATCTAAAGAGAAAGAATATATTCTAAATAAACTAAAAGAGTTATTATAAATGAAGTCTTAAGTTACTTTGGGGCTCCATTGTTTAAGAGTTCGTTATATATTTTGTAATTTTCATCATCGTAACAAACAAAAATTACCCTTTCTATTTTATTCGTTATCGTTAAAAAATCAGACACAGTTTGAATAGCGATTTGAGCAGCATTCTCTTTAGGAAACTTATAAATACCAGTACTGATATTGGGAAAAGAAATTGAAGTTACTTCATTGTCTAATGCAAGTTTAAGGCTATTGGAATATGCGGCCAATAGTAAATTTTCTTCATTACTCTTGCCGTTATTCCAAACAGGTCCGACAGTATGAATAACAAATTTTGCGGGGAGTTTTCCAGCTGTTGTTATAACAGCTTCACCGACTTTACAACCGCCTTGTTTACTTCGGATTTTTTGACAATCTTCAAGTATAGCTTTTCCTCCAGCTTTATGAATTGCACCATCAACACCACCACCACCAAGTAAAGATGTGTTCGCAGCGTTTACAATGGCATCCACTTCTATTTTTGTGATGTCGCCTTTTAGAACTTCAATCATTATTTTATCTTAAAGCCTGTTTAGTTTTAAAATTTTGGATGTATGTATCAATGACTTTGAAAGGAACGCTTTTGGTATCTGCATCCATTTTTTGTATGTCATTGATACGTTCAACCGTTTCTTTATCGTAAGAAGCATTCTCACCAGAGCCTATTAAAGAATCCACCGTTACGCCAAAGGCTTTAGCCATTTTGGCAACCATCTCAATAGACGGTAAATTTTCATTGCGTTCGTACTTTCCGATAATCTCACGGGAAGCATCAATCTTTTGAGCAAGGTCGCCCTGCGACCTTGCTTTTTCCTTTCTAAGGGTGCTTATTTTGCTTCCAATGTTTAATGTATCCCTCATATCCTACCCTTGTTACAGGGTAAATACAAATATAAGAGAACTTTTTTACAGAAAAAGTAAGGCGTTACTCGTCTAAATCCATTATGTTACAAAAAACCAACCGCACAAAGCCAACGCTGTTTTTGTCTTATAATTCATTTTATGTTTTTGCTCCGCAAATAGCCACAGTCAGCAAGCCTGTAATCAGCCTTTGCCAACGCACCCTCACGAAAAAGGTATCTGCTACAAAAAGAACATTTGTTTTTTTGGTTTATAGCGCTACTCCCTCTGGCCAGACAATGGCAGAGTCTGCGGCAGCAAGGAGTGGCAAAGCCACCGTTATTTATTGGGGCAATCTTCCAATGCCCCAAACCACATTGTATGCTCATTATCGGAACTCACATGATTTTTCGGTCGAAGGTACCGTCCATATCTACAAAAGTTTAATCAAAAATTAGTAGCGGTCAGATAGCCCGACGAACGTAATGATTCCAAGATGTGGTTTGCCTCAGCTTGATCCATATCATGTGCAAATTTTATGGTTTTAAAACCATATTCAAATCGAATAGTGCCTCTGTTTCTAAAAATGCCTAAACTATTCCCCTGGTTCCAAAAAATAAACTCAAAATGTTCTTCCTCAACATGAAATTTCTTCGCTTCCTGTAGATCACAAACCTTATGTCTGAATAGCATATCGTTTTTTCTGGCAATATTTATTTGCTCGCCATCTATTGTGATGATTTCTTTTCCAATTAAATACCATATTAACGTTTTCATTACAAATAAACCAGCTACTATGGACAGGATCAACCAAACTATAATAAATATGCCATCGAAGCTTAAACCTCCAGTGCTATCGTAAAAGTTTTCAAGTGTCGGGGCAAAAAAAATAATTTATTGTATCCAACCAACCAGCCATAAACTAAAAATAATGATAATAGGTAAATGCTTCTTTGCCGGGACGATAATGGAATATCCCGTGGGAGTTTCGTAATGGGTTGCAATACCGCTATAAGGCCTTTCCATAATCAATTTGTTTTATAGGTTTTACCAATTCAAATGGTCTAATTTTCCGCGGCTAATATGCAATAAAAAAACGAATTTCCATATTATATTTCGTTTCAAATTCCATCCCCAAGAAGTGCGTTGCCGCATGCGCAATTTATGGTTTCAAAACCATGCCTTAGCCGTACAGTTTGTAATAATCTTGAAAGTTAATATCTATAAACCTATTAATTCAGCTTAAATAATGTATATTAGGTTTGGGTATTAACCTAGGCCGATTGAAAAGTAGCATTCCATGATAGTAACCACGACCAATTCCAGCCTTCCAATAACAGCAGCCATATACAAACTTAAAGGGTGGAGGAGCTAATGCGAGCGGTCGTCGAATATTTAAAAATGCAGATAGGGATGATGATGTGGATCCAAAGAATCAATCGTTCACTGTAATACCCGGAGGTAATACTTATAAGAATATGGTTAAGGAAGGAGTTGATTTTGGGGATGTGGCATATTCGTTTAATATTTTGACAAAAGGAAGCACATTTTCCTTAGTAGCGGATAAAGGACCGAAAAATAAACTTGGGGAAAATTCAATTTTAGCAAATGAGCAATTAGGAATTCCAAAAGCGAGTGCAAATAATGGCGAAGATAGAAATGTCATTATTACCATAATATTTCCTGGATCTAGACTGCAGTTTACATCAGCTAATTCACCTTTCAATACAGGAGGGAAAATTCCAAAACAAAACCAAATAGACAGGCTAGGAGCAAGTTTATATACCCAAAATGCAGCATTAATTAAGAAAATTATAGAATTATTAAGAAATGGACAATCTTATAAAAAGTTTGATTAGCAAACATAAATTAGTAGTACTAGTTATTTTTATTTGCTCCTTTTATAAGGGGTATGCTCAGCGGAATAGTACTGATACTGATCTTTCAGGGCTTTATGAGTCCTCCAATGGACGATATATCTTGCGATTGATGGAGATAATTCCTTCAACCTACTATTATGAATTTATACCAA
This sequence comes from Sphingobacterium sp. UBA3549, assembly GCF_002376635.1. NCBI lineage: Bacteria > Pseudomonadati > Bacteroidota > Sphingobacteriia > Sphingobacteriales > Sphingobacteriaceae > Sphingobacterium > Sphingobacterium sp. UBA3549. Next base: position 29,858 of record NZ_DFOE01000024.1, read on the forward strand.
AAGATATGAAGGATTCTATTACTGTCTTGAATATGGTAATGGGAATTTGCGATAAACAAATAGAAAGTAATTCTTTTAAAACAACACTTAGTGGAGCATTCATGTCGGGGTTTGATTTTAAGTTTCTTAATACACTGGACGTGGAAGTCAATATCTCCAGATTTAGTTATGATTACAGATATTCAGATCTTGCCGGTCAATACTACAAACATAAAAATACTGCAGTGCCTAAACCAGAGTATGAGATGTTTTTTGATAAGGAAAAATATCACGCATATAAAGCAGTTGTTAATAAAAAAGAGTTATACTTGAGTTATTTTCCTTTATATTCCAATAACATGAAATTGATACGTATTGATAAAAAAACATGTTTAAAATTGCTTGCTACCGTTTTTAACTTTGCACTTGGTGATATGTCTCAACAATATTATTATGTAGAGATATCAAATGGCAAAAATATCGAATTTGGTTGGTTAGATTACAGTGACCTTAAATATTTCAAGCTGATAGGGAAAACATAAATCAACTGGATTACGGAGCGAGATTCTATGATGCGGAGATCGGAAGATGGAATGTGGTGGATCCAATTGCGGAAATGCACTATGATTATACATCATATGCTTATGTGTTAAACAACCCTCTGACCTACATCGACCTGTTTGGATTAGATACTCTAAATAATAATAATAAATTTTCTTCAGATCAATGGCAAAAATTTGATTCAAATAATGATGTTATTGGTCTCAATGAGGTAACAGTAACGCGTAGTAAAAACAACAATAGTAATTGGTTGGAAAGAGGCTTTAATGCGTTTAGAGACTTTGGATCTGATCATCCATATTTTAGTAGTAGACCTTATAACGTAGTTGATTATTACAGAACCACTAATGCCGCTCGAGACCCTGCAATTGATTTGATGAACTTTGCAATTTTAGCTTCAGGTGTAGGGGACGGTCTTATTTTAGCAAATGGACTTTATAATGGTGCTAAGTTAGCTTTGATATTGATATTTAAAATTCGTTATGCATTAAGATATTCTTCGAGTATACTTAAATTTGCCTTCAGTTCAGGGGGAAGTTATACTAAATCTAGTATGAGACAAGGGAACCTTCTACATAAGGGCTATAGAATCCTAGAAGCCGGGACGGAACAAGGAATTAAAGAATATAATTCGATAAAAGGAATTAGGTTAGATTATGTCGATTTTTCAACCAAACAATTTATGAATATAAACCTTTTAACCCTAATCAAATTAGCGAAGGAATCAGTCAATTAGAAAGATATAAGACTGTTTTTGAAAAGCATTTTGGGGAAAGTTTTAATACGGTTTTAGAGTTCTATTAATTATGGATAAGATAAAATTTAAGCGGGCGATAGATGAACTTCTATTACCACACAAGTTTGTTAGAAATAAAAATACTTGGATATTAAAAAAGCCTGAAATAAATAAAGTAATTTCAGTATATCAATCAAATTATTCTGATACCTATTATATTGATTATGGGTTTATTATTAACAAGCTTGAAATGAACGATCTTAAAATGCACGTCCTTAAACGCCTAGGAACGTCAGATTATAATGATCAACTTCTTATTAACAGAGTACTAAGTTTAGATAGCTCTATGTCAGAGCAGGAGAGAATTAGTCAATTAAAAGTCTTTATTGAAGATAAAGTCTTGTCAGTTTTGGAAAGGGTAAATACCGAATCTGATTTATTGGTATATATTCAGAGCTTTCCTAATTTAAATATGATTCCTCTTGTAGTTAAGAATTATTTCCGCTTGACCAATCGTAAAAATGTTAAGAGATGGGTAACTAAAATTTTATCAATTTTCGATTTCAATAAATCATAAAAGTCGAAATACAAATCAGGTGACTTCATTTTCGATTGATCATACGTGGAATATGTTGTTTGGGAATGACATGAAAAATAACATTGCTTTTACAACAAATACTGAATCCGGAAATCCTGGAAAATCTCATCGAAATGCAACTTTCAAAACTGAGGTGGGGGCTTTTATCAAGGCTTATCAAAGTAGTCGAGGAAATAATAATAATTTAATAAATGATTTTGTAAAGCGAATGAAATCTTATGGAATCAAAGTTACAGTCTCAGAAAATTAAAATATGAAGAAAATAATTATGTATTCGCTGGTATGGTAGACTTACCTGTTTTGGTAGTCTACCCTTATTGATTAAAATTTGCTTAACAAAAGATAATTTTAAACAGAATATTTTCATTTTTTTGAAGAAATGATGGTATGATTCGTCAAATATAGGGGGATAATTAGCTTTTTGAAGATTATCAGTAATTTGTTTATGATTAAATTAATATCTTAGTTTTGAACTCAATTTAAATTATGATCTCAATTAGACACATAAAAAAATCCTTTGTAAGCGATTGTTCTATTACTATTTGCGAATTATTGCTTTACTTAAATGTTAAGCATACTAGAAACCTGTAGCAAGTCAACTCTATCTGGTGGTTTGCAGATCTGTATATGTTCGTTGTCAGGAGGTATTTGCTATCCGTAATCCATATTGGACGCTATACTTTTAGCGCCTATTTTCCAACTATTATAAAAAAACATATGCGTTTACTTCATTTATTGTTATTTCTCCTAATTTCTTGTCAACTTCTATGGGGGCAAAAGAACGTCAAGCTTAAAATCCACCTTGAAGGTATGCATAAAGAGGTATTTAACATAAATTTCGATGATGGTCTCGTGCAAGATTTTATTGATGCTAGTCAGAAAGATACCTTGATTCAGCTAGAGAGACTCACTTATACACCTTATCCAAGGATCTTAATTTCTTATAAAGGCAAATACTATAATTATCTTATTAACAAGCAAACTTCTACCATAAATATACATTATGATCCAAGTAAAGCGGATTTTCCATTTTATTCTGACCAAACTGATAATATTACACCGATATATGATACAGTTTCAAGTCCCATTTTTCGCGAATTAAGAAGCTGTCTAAAAACAGAGCGATTGCAACTTATTGATTTATATAGCAAACATGGATCTGAAATTCGCACGAATGATTCAGTCAAGTTTGTGCTGAGGAATTTAACTAAAGAAATGAATTCAAAAACAATGGAGGTATTAACGTCTTACCCAGACGATTTTTTTTCTTTTTTGTACTTTAAAGAGCAAGTACTCATTCCAACACTGTTAGTCGAAGATGATTCTGAATACTATAATAATCTATTGGCTTACTATAACCGCACGTTTCCTCGCGAGTTTAGACTTACCGTTGAAGGTAAACAGATCGTCAAAGATATGGAACAAAAAATTACTCCAATACTTATCAAAGAAGGTGAGATAATGCCGGATATTTATTTTAAAGATATTTATGGGGATACAATTTTTTTTAAGAATCAACGGGAAAGCTTTGTGTTACTGGATTTTTGGGCAAGTTGGTGTGGGCCTTGCCTAGAGCAAATCCCTGACATAAGACTTTTACGTAATACTTTTTCCGAGGACTTGTTGAAGATTGTAGGCATTTCAATAGATCGTGATTCAGTAAGCTTTTTAAAAAGTATCAAAGAAAATGAGATGAGCTGGGTTCACAGTTTTGATCGAGGAGGTGTACTTAGTGGTTCATTAGGTTTTACCAGTATTCCAAGGATAGTACTGCTGGATCGAAATGGTAAGATTGTGTACTATAAACATGGAGGACGTATTGATATGCAGAAGATAAACGCCATACTTCGGGAAGACTAATGTCAGTTTAATCAATTTTCTGGATGGGCAGCTTGCTAACAGGTGTTCTAAGTGCTCTGTGTCTAATTCTAATTAAGTTTTGTAAGCTTTAAGTGTGCTAAGAGCCTGTAAAGTAACTATTTTGGTAACTTCATAAGTAGTTCCTTTGCAGGTACTTCTTGAATTTTACCATCAACTTTTACCACCAAACTTTCACCCTTTGCAGCACTTTCTTCTGCCAATTTTCGTAAAGCCTTTTGAACTCCTAAACGAATTCGTTCAGCAAGATTGATATTTTCACTATTTACCTTATCGTTCATTATGGTATTTCGATTTTAGTGTTGACCAAATTTCGCTATTTGAAACGAATTCTTCAAATTTATCACTTTGAGCAATTATTTCGGGTATTAGATCCATGGTAACACGGTGTAACTAGCGGTTGTTTTTCCTGCTCCGTTGCAGCCAGAGATAATGTAGATATTTGGCATATGCTTTTTTTGTAAAATAGCGAAAATTGATCAAATTTTAATTTCTTATTTAAAATTGGTTATTTCAGTAGCGATAGTTTACTCACTTCAAAAGCGGAAGGAGCACAAAGTTCGAGTAGGCTTTTTTTAACAGCCCTACAGTTTCCCCTAACCAGTCCTATTTTCAAACTCATACTTTAGCCATATCAATTTATAATCATCTTGAAAGTTAATAGCTGTAAACATATTAATTCAGCATAAATAATGTATATTCGACTTGGGTATTAACCTTGCTCTATTGAAAAGTATCAAACCATGAGAGTAACCAGTACCAATTCCAGCCTTCCAATAGCAGCCAATGTTGTTATCCGCACCAATGTCTTTAGCGATATAGGAGCGAGCTATGTCGATTTCTTTGGCGGTCGCTCTAATAGCTACGAGAAAAAGGTTCAGGAAATTTAAAAGCATATTATTCTGTGAAATTTATTAAAAGAGATGAAAAGCCTGATTTTAATAAGTAGTGTTTTGATTTTGCTATGGCAAAATCAAAAAAAAGAGGTGTATGTCTTAAAAGATGCAGAAGGGAATGTTGGTATTGAGTATAATAAAATTGATAAGGATGTTAATATAATAATAAGTGACGAATTGGTGAAAGATAACTCTGATAAAAGAGCAATAAAAATGTATTTAGCATCTTTTTTTAATACGAATAATGATGACCTAAAAAAGGACTTTAGTAAGCTATTTAATATAAGTATGTATGAGTTTGCTAAAAACAATAAAGAACAAATCTGTAGAGTCATTTATTATTTAGAACACATTGATCATGGTAATTTGCCAGAAATATATGGCTTGGAAGCATATAAGTTATTTGACATTTCGGATTTGAAACCAGAAATATCTAAAATAGAACAGTGTCTAAATAAAGGAAAAATTCTTAAAATCATATATGAAAGTGAAGAAGATTCTTTACCACTTAAAATTCCGGAAAGAATACCTTTATGATTAATTTAAGAACACATACGAGTTCAAATTTTGAAGTCGCTTATACTTTTAAAATTGATGGTTCGTTTAATTATGCGCAGGGTGGTAATGGACAACATTTTGTTTCTATGGGTATAACTAATCCAATAGATGGATATATTCATAACCACTTTGCTGGGGGGATTCCTAATTTGATGGTATGAGTGAAGTGAGCGCTTATGAAAGATCATTTCTTGAAAGTATTCAGGGTAATGGAATGCAATTATTTAAAAAGGATTTGTCAAATGGGAATTATGATCCTATCAAGGTGCCCAATGGAGCTATAATACCCGATCCATATTAAATTTAATAAAAATGATAAGGATGAAAAAAGCAGCAATTTTATTTATGATGGTTTTAATTACAGGATTTGTTTTCTCCCAATCTAAGGATAATAGAAATGAATCAGGTAGACACCTCAAGCCAGCTGGGTTAAATAAATTTTACGGTACCTGGAAGTATGAGGGGCAGCATGGAGTGTTTACTATAGTTTTAGTAAAAGAAGAGTATTTTAACAAAATTAATGGTGATAAGTTAGATTTCGCAGTTGGTTACCATTCTTATAAAAAGAATGGTGCGTTGATCGATGGTTATGATGTTGGTGGTAAGAATACCATAACTACCGGATCTTTTGATAAAAAAATAGATAATGAAAATGTATTATCTTTTCGATTTAGGGAAACTAAAAATCGTGTTAATGCCCGAGGAACATTGACTTATGTCAAAGGAAATCCTGATAGACTAGTTTTAAGACTTATATTAGCGGAAGGTGGGGGAATGATAAGTATAGATGGGAAAGGTGGTCAATATAAACTTCACGTTCCGAATAATATTGAGTTGAAAAGAGTTAAATAGAAAAAAAAGGTTTACAATGCAAGCGATTGATATTTAGATAACTACAGGTTAATACTAATTAAATTGCTTATCTATGTAATTTATAAAGAAGCAATTTTTTAATCTAAATTAAGCTTAAAGAAGCCGTTTAAAGTGGTTGACCAACGTTGATATTTGCCTTAGCCCTAAGATTTGTAAAAATCTTGAAAGTTAATAGCAGTAAACGTATTAATTCGGCATACCACGACCAATATAAGCCTTCCAGTTGCAGCCAATGTTGTCATCCGCACCAATGTCTTTAGCGATATAGGAGCGAGTAATTTAGATTTTTTTGGTGTAGTTCAATTTATTAAAGCGTTTTGCTGAGACTTTAAAATAAACTGTGTCAAGGATAATAAGTAGAAGTATTATTTTTGACATAGTAATTATGAGTATTAAAGAAAGCGATTTTGATTCCATGAAGGATAAAGCCCTGGAGCAGTTATGCAGCGGAGAATCACTTTATGGGTAGAACGTAGCTTTTTGCTCCATTAATGAAGAAGTTTTTAGAAGTAGCGTTAGAAGCTGAAATGGAGAGACATATGGACGCGGCCAAAATTAGAAGCCTACCTCTTAATGTAAATTCATAAAATTACCGATTATTAATAAGTTATATGATGAGCTTATTGCTATAAACGAAGTAGAATTGTTAGGAGATCTCGATCAAGAAGCAGATTTGGACGTATAATTCTCTGAGATTATTGATGTAAAAAAATGCCTTAGCTTATTTAATAGCTAAGGCATTTTTTTCTTGATCTAATAGATCTTTCCAGATCTGAGTATCTATTTTTGGCTTGATGTTTTTTACAGACTTAATAGCAAACAAGCTTCGTTTTATTGCATTGATCAATGTCTTCTGAATACTGTAATAGGAGAGGCCTTTAGCACTTTCTATTAGCGCAGTTTTCGAGACCTCTTTATCGAAAATAAATTGGTCTTCCTTGAGTACCAAATTGATCATCTTTTCTATTTGCTCTTTTTCTGGTAACTCTAATGAAATCGAAAGATCAAATCGACGAAGTAGCGCCTCATCAAGCATATCTTTCTGATTGGTAGCTGCGATCACCATACTACTTTGAGGCAGATAATCAAATAACTGCAATATCGTATTAACTACCCGCTTCATTTCGCCATGATCTTGGCTGTAGTCACGTACTTTACCAAGAGAGTCAAATTCATCGATAAAAATAATACAGTCTTCCTGGGCAGCTTTACGAAATATCTTGGCAAGATTTTTACTAGTTTCACCCAATTTTGATGAAACAATAGCTCCAAGGTTGACAACGATCATCAATTTGTTGAGCTCACCAGCGATGACATAAGAAGCTAATGTTTTACCACATCCCGATGGGCCATATAGCAAAAGCTTATTCGAGATCGGTAGATTGTATTTGGATAATAACTCACTTTGACGATGTTCCTCCAAAAAATTATTTAATTTATCTGCAGCATCTTCGGTTAGTACCAAATTATTGAGTGTATAATCTGAAGTGAGCTTTTCTAAGATTAACTCATCAGTCTCTCTGTCTTGTACCGTTTGATAATGAGTAGGGGAGCCAACCTTCATTAAATGATTGTTCTGCTTACGTAGAGAATCCTTTAATAGCGATTGAAGCTGCAAAGCAAAATTGAACTTTTTGGTGTTCTTGTTATGTTCAATAAATTCGTTCAACGTAGACAACAGTTTGTCCTGGTCATTTTCCAACCCAAAACGCGCAATGTCTTTTATATAATCTTGTTGACTCATTGTATTAAACTTTTAATGGCTTATCCATTTGGATATATGCAAATATAACAAATATTAAATATTGATATATTGTTACAATGTTATATTGTTTGATAGTTATCTCACGAAATACGAATAAGAGCCTTCGATTAACAAATAGTTCTTGAATCTTTGAAAAATGCAATAATTTAAAAGAATTCTGATTTATATTCTACTATGTATAACAACTTTCGAAACAAAACATGTCAGATATTTACTACTTAATCTTATCAATCTCCTTATATTTTGGGACTTGAAGATAAGTTTGGATAATTGAGTTGGTCGTTAATTTATACTGTTGGAGCAAAGAATCAATATTTTCATAATTTAAAGCTCCTAAACCATATCTGCTATTTAAGGCTAATAAATACTGCTGAATATTATGTTTAAATTCATTAAGTTTTGCCTCGCTTATACAGCGAGTTTGCTCACTTATATTAACATTATTCTCCAATATATTATTCTTCTGAAGCGTGATCGCAAAAAAATCTTTTTGGGGATAGTTTTTCTTAAACCATTCTATCGAACCTAATAATTGATGAATATTATCTCTTGTAATTTTATCATGCGTAGCCATTGATTTAGCTTCCATGACGAAGTAAGTTTCATTTTCCAATACCCATAATCCATCGGGGCCGTTTCCTGTCTCGTGTTCTGGACTACTAGAATTAAAACCTAGAAATCTCCCAATGTCTACCAATGCTTTTTCGAATTTTTTAAATGAGATATCTGGGGAATATACCAAAGATTTTAATATATCATTTACCGTAAATACTAAATCATTATAAGTGCCGAATTTTGCAATATAATTGTACGCATTTACTGATTGATTTTTATTTAATTTGCTTTGTTTAAACTTATAAGGTACCTGCGGAACGAACATTTTCGATGAAGTTTCACTTGCTATAATTTGTAAATTGTTTGATTCTAGTTTATTATGGTAATGTTCTAGTTGAGCAGCAAATTGATAATACCACGCTATTTCATGATCTTTAAGTTCGTTATTAAATTTCTTTTCTCTGTCATTGATAATTTCGTTTAAAATTACAGCTGTAGCATCTCTGTAATTTCTTCTCTTATATGATGCAATAGCCTTTTTTTCAATTTCAGCTAGATTGACAAGCTTATTTGATACGTTTTTTGCATAACCACTTTTTAATGCCATGAAATCAGTATGGAATTCGTGCCAATCTTTGTCTTGGTTTAGACACGCTTCCGCTGCTTTGTATATATCCTCAAATAAAATGGGCTTTTCTGATATATTTAACAGTTCAAATCCCAATTCAATATGTTTCTTTCCAACTTCTGTGAAGAAGTTTAAATTCTTTTTAAGACCTAAGAAAGAAATCAGATCATTACCAATTAAGAATACCGTGCAGAAATCAGCCCCTGATCTCGTCGCTCGTCCCAATCCCTGTTCAATAATTTGCGCTTTTTTGCTACTCAGTAAATCTTTGAGAACGTTTTCAGTATAAAGCTCCTTAACAGAATTATACGTTGGTAAACCATCAATTACCAATATCCTACATAAATCGTCATATAGATCTAGCCCCTCGTATCTATTAGCGATTACGTAAAGATTACCTTTAGAACTTGCTAGTTTCGCTAATCCACTTTCAATAGTCGACTTTTCAAGAAGTGTTGCTCCTAAATCAAGCCATGGTTTAGCTCTATCATAACTAGGTACTAGAATTACTGTGTTTTCTTTTGAATGGCGAAAAGTATCGAGTACATATCCCATTGCATCTTTTAAAGACAAACTTGTATCATACTTTTGAGGAGCGAGAATTAACCGTTTGCCAATATCATTTCTATTTTTAGGAACTATTGGATTAAGAACTGAATCGAGGCAAATGCCTAAATCTTTGATTAAATCATAATCATCTTCAAATGTTGCGCTTAGTATAAAACGGTGGTTTGCTTCATCATACGATTCAATGAAATCGTATGGTACATGAATTGGTTCAAACTCTATGGAATTGCCTGATATATAGCAATCATATAGATCTGGAAAGGATTTGAAAAATTCGTAGGCAAAGTAATTTTTACTTTCTTCCATTTTACTTTCAGCTTCTATCAAATCTTGAATTGAGGCTTTAAAATGATCGAATGACCAATATGGAATTTTGATAGAAGTATTTGGTTCGCGACTTACAAGAGATCTAAAAAGTCCTGGATGTTGATCTTTGATTGCTCCTTCGAATATTTTAAATATATTTTCTGCGGTTGAATTTCCATCTCTTGAAAAAGTAAGAGTAGTTTGTTGTCTAGCGATGTCCAAACATTTGTGTGCATCATCAATTAATAAAGCGCCCAAGCTTATGTTTTGTCTCTTAAATATTGATTTTCCGTTAAAAATTTTGTGGAAGCTTGTAACCAAAATAGATTCTCCATTCAAGAATGGTAATGGAAGTTCAGATCCCTGTATATCACAAGTAGGAACCCCGTAATTCTTAGATAAATTTATGGTTTGTTGAACTAATTGACGGTCTGGACATAAAAAAACGGAAGGCATGCCTGTCTCATTCATTTTTGAATATAGCATAAGTAGGCCCGTTAATGTTTTTCCTGAGCCAGTATTCATTTTGCATAAAATATCTTTTTGTGCTCTTCGATTCTGATGCCATTCATTTAACACTTCTTCTTGAATTCCTCTTAAATACCCAAATCCAGGTTTATATGGACATGTACCATACAATTCAATAGGGTCAACTTTTTTTTCGGATTTTTTTATGGAAGAAAGCTTATTCTTGAAAATACTCATAATTTATTTAATAATAGTTCAAATACTAATACATGTTATTTTAATTGTCATAACGCTTATACTTGTTAATAGTCGATCAATTGTCTTTTACGACCTATTGAATAATTAACGGTTCAACTACATTTCCGAACCAATTTTGTAATGTTGTAATTGCAGTTGGTGATAGCTCTTGGGTAAATAATAAAGTCAGTCGTTTTTTTGGCCGTGAACATGCAACATAAAATAAATTTCGATTTCTTTCGAAGGAATCTTGTTTGCCTTTAGGTATACCATTTGTTGCCCATTCTAGCATTTGATTCCAGTTATAGTTGTTCCAACCCCTCCCAAATACAACCAGAACATTTTCAAATTCGGCACCTTTAACTCCATGTTTTGTTGAAAATAAAGTCTTATCATCGATATATTGCAAAACATTAATAAGCTCTGAATATGGAATACTTCTTATATTTTTAATCTTTTCTCCAAATACAATTTCTTGTTCTGTTTGCTGTTCTATAGCTTTCTGATTTATTTCAAAAAGACGTTTTTCTTTTTCTTCTATCCTTTTTGATATTCTGGGTCTTTTCGTTTCTTTTAAAATATCTATTACATTGCCTATTGTTCCATTACTGCGAGCCTCAATTAGTCGTGTCATATCAGAGTGCCAGACTTCTTTATCAACATGTTTTCTAATACGAGGTGCATTCATATTAAAAGCGTTTAGCATTTCGCCGTATTTTTTATTATGGAAAGCTACTGATCCGGGTTCAACTACATCAGATAAAAATGAAATATAATCATCATTCTTTTTCAAATAATCATCTGTATCACTGAATACTTGAAATATGTTTTGATAATTTTGCTCTGATGCCAATACACTATTTGTAAGCATTAATACTTTTGTTGTGTCCGCAGCTATATTCCAACCTTTTTCTTGTATCTTAGTAATTGTTTTTGATAGATAATCGTGTGCCGTCACTTCTGGTAAATCATCTTTCCAATGGTTGCCGGTTCTTCTTTCACCAGTATAATTGTTGGAATGATATACTAAAATTTCACCTGTTGAATCAGGATCAGATTCATGTTGTTCTAACTCTGGCCTTATTTTATTTAATGCTTTAACGATCAATTTGTCTGATCTGAAATTGGCTTGTTTACCTATAACTTCAAGCTTACCTTCTGTTGCAGTAATTAGACCACATGAATTGCTGCCATAAATTTTTTGCCAGTGATCTCCAAAAAAACCAATTAGAGGTCCCTCTTCCTTTTCAATAAAATTTTCAACAATTGCATTAGCAAGATTTACGTTAGTATCTTGATATTCATCTATAAAGATTACAGGAAATTTATTTGTAAGTATTTTTTGAAATTTTTTGTCATTAAGTAAATGTGTCAAAAGCTTTATAACATCATCATGATGTAAAAATATTTCATCTGTTGTTATTTTTGGGTATCCTAAGTTGTATATTACTGTTTGTTGAGTTATGCCCCCTACCTCTTCAATTCTTTCTTTCCACCGATCGGTTAGATTTGGAATTTGCGCACGTATTGCTTTTTGGAAATCTTTAATCACATGCCATCCAAAAGCATGAATTGTTTCAGCGAAAATAATTGGGTTGTTATCTGTACGTGATTGTATTTCTTCTTTTGCAACATTTGTATAAGTTATACATGCTATTTTTTTGTTGGAGCGTAAGAAACTATCGCTATTATTCTCGATTTGATGCTTTAAAGCTTTAATTAAGGTGTAGGTTTTTCCTGCACCTGCACCAGCTTCAACTAAAAAATTTTTATTAGCATTTAAAGAGGCGAAAACTTTTTCAATACACTCAATCGAAGCCTTTTCAGCAGGACTCATATCTTCTACTTGTTTCATTTCGTTTCTTCTATTACAGTTGCTATTACTTTTTGTACTTCAGGGGCTGGAGTGTTAGGATGCTGAGCTAACCATTGTAATCCTTCAATAAGGTAATGAGGAACATTCCACTCTTTAACTTCTAAAGCATATTTTAATGCGAAATCTGTTTTTTCATCATTTTTGGGAGCATTTTCATATGCATTGAGAGCTTTCTCAATATCATTATCACCAGATAGTGTACATAGTTCAATATTGGCTAACATAAACGCATCTTCATAACTCCTTGCACAACAATTTTTGCCAGGTTCAGGGATTTGATATGCAATTCTCCTAAATCCGTTAATTTTTTGTTCAGGAGTTTTTGCCATTAAGTCAGCGAGCGAAATATGTCCTTTGGCTTCTTTGTTAAACCAGTTCTTGATACCAGAATTACTACTGTGGGTTGCACCATCTACTTGATGAGAAGAATAGACTGTTTGATCTTTATTATTTTTATCTTTTGTGACTGTCGCTTTTACTGAGTCCAAATCTGTTATTAAAACCGTTCTTAATTCAAGGAAATCAAGAAATTTATAAAAATGATGCATATATGCTCCGCCTACTTCAATCACAGATATATATTGTGGGTTGAGTTTAGGTGTATTTGCGATTGCTAATGAATCTATTTTTTCGATTATAACAGGCATTAGGATGCGCTCTGTAGGCCCTTCAATTAAAATTGCCTTGTCTGCAAAATATAAATCACACTTTGTAAGAGTTAGATATTTATGTAAAAATTCTTTATCCTTTTGTAATTCTGGGTTAACAAATTCATTTCTTAAATCTTTTATTCTGGTTTCTCTCTGTTCGTTTTTAGAAGTCAGAAAATAACGTATGGCATCAAATTTAGCTTCATTTGCTATATGAGTAGAATGGGTAGTTACTACAAACTGGACAGGCCATGGGATATTATTGTTTAATGTTTTTGAAAACTCAGATGCTATCTCATTTAGTTGTTTTATAAATACCTGTTGCATTTGCGGATGCAAATGAGCTTCTGGTTCTTCAATAAAAACTATATAAAGACCGTTTGCTATTGGCCTGCTTTGCCAGTCTCTGAAGAACTCAAATAATTGGAAAAGAATGTAAATTAGATTGCGAGATCCTAATCCATTATAAGTTTCAGGAAGAAATAATCCGTTCCCCTGACTATATCTTATTTTTGTATGGCTGTCAAGTATATTAGCTACGTCTAGAGTTGTTTCAGTACTCAAATTAGGATCTGCTAATCCTGGATAACCAAATATTTTTAAGGCTGGAAGTAATTTGTCAAGCTTCTCATTAAATTCAGTATCTACGGTTTGTTGGATTTCTTTGACAACGGTTTGCAAAGCTTCTGACTTTTCTTTCATATCGGCCGGAGCAGTAGTCGCATTTGCCGTTTTGAATAATTTAGATAAAACCTTTCCTAAAACATCTTTTTCTGTATGGGTGATATCATCAAGACCACGTTGGGCATTTATGAATCCAGCGCCTAAAAGCTGTCTAAATTTTGAATATTCCATTAATGCTAGATTGGTCTCATCATTTGGATCTTGTGCAAAAACTTTTACTTCATGAAATTGTGGTATTCGCTCTTTCAGATTTTTTAAAAATTCAGAAATACTTTCTGGACTATCGTCGGGAATACCATAGAAAAATGTATCTATTTTACCATCTTGTAATTGATATTTTATAATAATTACTACTGTTGTAGATTCTGGATCTAAATCAATGATAAAATCTCCAAGTATACCCAAGTCAATAGCTTCAGGATTATATTCAATAGTAAACTTAATTTCTATAGTAGGGAGTATTTTTCTAATTTCATCCTGCTCTTCTTTTTTTAGATGGAGAATCAATGCTTCCTTAAATTTTTCTACGGATGATATATTAAAATCATACAAGCTAAAAGAAGGAGTTTTATCAGACAGAAGTCTTCTAAAAATTTCTGTTAAAGAAGTTTTGCCGGAATTGTTTCTTCCAACAATTACTGTCGATTTTTCTTCAAGTGTAAGTTCGATACTTTTTAAAAGTCTGAAATTTTTTATTTCGAGTTTTTTTATTTTCATTTTTATATCTTTTATAATTAATTTCCAATCACCTCCACCATACTCTTCCCGCTCTGCTGCTTACTCACTTTAATCTGTACAGGGATCCTCTCGGTCATTTCCTGCACGTGAGAGATGACACCCACTTTACGTCCCTGATTGTGCAGGCGTTCAAGAGCATCCATTGCGATATTAAGTGTATTGGGGTCTAACGAACCAAAGCCTTCGTCAATAAATAAAGATTCCACTTTCATGCGGCTAGATGACAAAGAAGCAAGGCCTAATGCCAAGGCAAGCGAAACCAGAAACGATTCGCCGCCCGAAAGAGAGTATACCGTACGCACTTCATCGCCCATATCCTGATCTACTACCTGAAGAGCCAGAGAAAGAGGTATCCGTTCAATTTTGTACCTGTTGGTCAGTGCTTGCAAATGAATATTGGCATAGCCCAATAACACATCGAGCGTATATTCTTGGGCAATCTGACGGAATTTTTTACCGTCGGCCGAACCGATGATTTCATTCAGTTTGCTCCAGTTATCTTTGATAGCTTCCTGCGCCGCTATACGTTCCAGCAAGTCACCAATATTCTGTTTATGCACAGCATCTTGTTGTAGGCGGAAGCTGTTTTCCCCTTTTTTGTGTTTATTAGTTTCCAGAGCCGATTTTGCTACGGCATTGAGATCGATGAGTTCCTCAACTGCTCGGTCGGATATACTTTTTTCTTTGTGGGTGTCTAAAGCATGTTTTCGTTCTGAAAGAACACTGGTAGCTTTGGTCACTTCCTCGTCTATCGTTTGTAATTCCCCACGTTCTGTAACCATCCAATCGTTGCTCAGTGACAATAAATCATGGAGTTCCTCAATGGTTAACGATTGACTGTTCTTTGTGTTGAAATCGTCAAGCCAACCCTGCATTTTTTCCAATGCATTTTGAGCGTCGGCTTTTAAAGCTGTTATTGAAGCGGCCAATTCATCGTATTGGGTTTGGGCTTTGGTGCTGTTGATATTGAGTCGTTCTCTGGTTATTTTAAGTTGATCGAGTTGCTGCTGAGCATCGTTTATGGCTTGCTTTAGCTTGGTCTCCGTTTCGCTTGCAGATTGACCTCCAAATATCGAATTGCGCTCTTGATATAATGCTAGATACAGTTTATTTTCCACAATATGAGTTTCCGTTTTTTTGCTAACATCTGAAGCAAGACTTTTAGCTTGGTGTTCCAGTTGGCTTATCGTGGCTTCGAGTGCTGTATGTTGACGGTTATATTGATCGATCCTTTCGCTTTTTTCTTTCCAATCGCGGGCAAAGGTTTCAATACGCTCAACGAATGCTAGAGGTGAAGCTTTCCAATTTTTCATCCATTCTGGAGCGGTGAAATAGGGGGAGAGTAGCCGTTCAACACTCTCTAAATCACGAGTTGCCTTATCACGATCTCTCGTATGGCTGCTTTGCTGTTCTTTATAAACAGCCAGTTGGTTTTGGATGTCTTTGAGTTGATTGGCAAGGCTATCCGTCTTTTCTTTCAGTTGGTCTATTTGTGTTTTGCCAACTTCTATTTGTTGCTTTTTCTCTGTGTAAGCTTGTATTTGCGCTTGCAGATCACCCTGTTTGATTTTAAGACCCTGTAATTTTGTTTCAATCCAAGCTGCTTTTTCAGCACTGACTATGGCCTTACTTTCGTCGGCAATATCAAATTGTTCCCAAATTTGCTTTTTAGAGACTAATGCTACTTGCCTTGCTGCAATTTCTTCACTTTGGCGCTCAATGTTTTGCTGCAGCATCTTACTTTCCTGTTCCAGGGCTATATAGAGGTTATTGCTCGCGTGATAGCTCCGATCATGTTCCTCGAAGGATTTTTCCAGTTTCACCAATACATTTTCCAATTGCGGATTATGAAGCACATAAGGATGACTTATGCTTCCGCAAACAGGGCAAGGCTCGTTATCCACTAAAGCCGCCCGCAATGTTTCTACGTTTTCGGTCGATGCCAGACGAGCTTGCTGTAAAAGCTGCTGCGCCGTATCGCGTTGTGCCTTTTCCAACGGCAGCTGCTGGGCTAAGTTTTGTAAAGATTCCTGTTTTGTTTGAAGGTCAGACTTATCATTTGCCTGTTTTTGGTTTAGTGCTTCCAATTCCGTAAGTGCACCATAAAACAGTTGCCAATGCGCCTGTGCTTTTATAGTGTATTCAACCTGTCTGTCTGTTTCGGATTTTTCTAAGCCTAAAGTTTCGATAGGTGTTAATTGCAACTCTTTGGATAGCAAATCATTGCTTTTCTTTAAAATTTCCAGGCGATCTAACTTTTGCTTCCAATCAGAGTCTATCATCGAACTCTTGGTTTCGTCTTTATCATATTTATCTTGTATTTGTGTCAACATAGCGGACGATTGCTGCGCTATTTCTAAAAACTGCTGCGCATCCTTTAGTTTCGACAAGATGAGATCTTTATTTTCCGCAATCGGGCTGCGGTATTTGTTGTCTGCTTTCCAGTCGGTGATATCTTTTATTTGATTAGCAAGGTTTGCAAACTCCTCTTGTTTAGCCTTCTGTAAGGTTTGATGTTGATTATTGGCTTCAACAGAATTTTCAGCTTCTTCTTTAAGTTTTTCTACCTGTTGTTTTTTCTCCACCAGCAGCGTATCAAGTCTTCTAGCTTGCTCCAGTAGGGGAAGGGCATCGGTTAGCGCTTTGTCTTTTTCTGAAAGATTGATTTCGGCCAACTCCAGCTTATTTTTAAGCTTTTCTTTTTCCTCCTGTAGGACGGTGATGGCTGCTTTAATCTGTGCGAGGGCTGTTGTTTTTTCAGCATGCTGCTGTTGAGCATTTTTCAATGCATCCGCCCAGCTTTTTGTCTGCTGTGCTTGCTCAACAGTTTTCAGTTTTTGTCTGCGTGGCAGGGCAGCGCTTTGAACCTCCTTTGCAACATTTAATGCTGTGTACGCTAGATTAAAGTTAGATTGCAAATTAGCGATTTGTTCGTACCAAGAGATTTCAGTAGTAAGTTTTTCGATTTCCTTTTCTAGACTTTTGATCTCGATTTCCAATGTTTCCTGTTCATCCGACAGCGCCTTCAGTTCATCGTCGGTGAGCGTAATGATTTCGTTTTTCCGAATATTAAGCTCTCGCAACAGCACTTCTTCAGCTCTATATTTTTCATAGATCTTTTTCGATATTTCCGAATAAATATGAGTGCCCGTCAACTTTTCAAGCAGCGACGCTTTTTCACCCTTATCAGCCTTCATAAAAGCTGTAAAATCGCCTTGAGCGAGTAACACAGACCGGGTAAACTGATCGAAATTTAGACCTACCAACCTCGCAATTTCACTTAACGTTTCAGCTTTTTTCGCTGGAAAATCGATATTCGTAGTTATATTTTTCAACGTCACAGCATCAGATTGCATGCTACCATCCGCTTTATTTCTTGCACGCCTAACACTCCAAGTAGCACGATGATATTGTTCATCAATACCAACAAAATCAACCTCAGCAAAGCCATCCGCGGTACCATCGCGCAAGATGCTCCGCACATCACCCTGATTGAGCGTACTACCTTCGACATCTCTGATTTCGATACCAGATTCTTTCGCCTGCAGATACCGAGGTGTCTTTCCGTAAAGAGCAAGGCACAAGGCATCTAGTATCGTAGATTTTCCAGCGCCAGTAGCTCCCGTAATCGCAAATATGCCAGCGGATGATAATGGCTCTGAAGTAAAGTCAATTTCTGTTACTCCCTCTAGGGAAGCTAGGTTTTTAATTCTTATAGCTAATATCTTCATTCTACTCGGCTGTTTGATTGACTTCTTCCACTACTTGTTGAAAAAGATGTAGGATCTCTTCGGGTATGGCACTGTTATATCTCGTACGGTATATTCTTCCAAATACATCAATCGGCTTTAATTCCTGCAACTGCTCTGAAGCGATGAGTTGATGTTGCACAGTTTTGGAGTCAGGATACTTCACATCAATTTTCGCAAGTCTCACTTTCTTCTTCTGCAATGTCACCTCTACCTTATGCCTCAATGCTGGTTCAGGACCTTCTAAAAATACACGAACTTCCAGATAAGGTATTGTAGCTTTGTTAGCTTGATCAGAAGGAGGTAGTTGTTCAAGCAAAGCAATGACATCATGTAAAGGTTGGTGTTTTAACGGAACTCTCAGCAGCGGTACAAACAATGGTATCTCGATCGATCGTAGGTTACGCATCTCGTCGTCGAGATCAAACGCGATGACTTGGTGCTTGTAGTTAATTTCTGAAAAGGACATAGGCAGGGGACTGCCAGCATAACGCACATGTTCTTTACCGCCTATTTTTTGCGCCTTATGAATATGTCCAAGAGCAACATATTTTATATCATCATGAAATGTCGTAGCCGGAATACATTCTACACCACCCATAATTGGTCTTTCTGTTGTATCTAGCTCAGTTATTTCAGCATGGTGCGTATGTAGATGCCCCATCGATATAATGATTTGATCGTCCTTAATTTTTTCTTGCGCATAGTCAAATAACTCTTTATAAAGTGCGGTTACACCCTCTGTATAGGGGTTAGAGCAGTCAGGTATAGTTGGGTAATCTCCCATACGCAGGAATGGTACAGCAAGGCAGTATATCTTGATTCTTCCAGCCTGATCATATATCGGTACAATCAACTTTTCATAATCTATTTTTCCTTCCGCATCTTTCTCAACCAATCCAACAATATGAATTTTTGAAGACAGGAGTAAAGGCTTTGGCGCCTCCAGGCGAGATGCAGAGTCATGATTTCCGGCAGTGATTATAATTTGTAGATCTGGGTTTCTAGAAGTAGCTTTATTCAAGAAGGAATAAAACATTCTGATCGACTGAGCCGACGGATTTGATATATCAAACACGTCTCCGCTAATAAGCAGTACATCAATTTTTTCATGATGCAATGTTTCGACCAGCCAATCTAAGAATTGCTGATGTTCATAGGTGCGATCATATTCGTGAAATAATTGGCCAATATGCCAGTCTGCTGTATGAAGAATTTTCATTGTTAATAAATGGCTAGTTCATAAATCGTCCTTTTGAACTCGTTTTTATCACGACGGAAAAAAGGTGTGACGGTCTAATAATATGTGAGTACAATATAATAATTGTAATTTAAAACATAAATTTTTTAAGCATAATTTTTACAGTGTTTAATAAAAGAATTACATGAAAAAGTTCTTTCAATTATTCTAGGGAAAATTACAATGTGAAATTTTAAATTTTTTACGGGAAACCATATTTGGCTATATATATTTAAATAAATTCTAGAACAACAGTAAACCAGCAAAATTCTGTTTGGTTGAGATAGGATCGAAGTTGTAAATGCATTGAAGATTGACTTTACAGTTTCAGGCATTTTAATTAATTTCGAAAATTGAACCTATATTCAAATGAGAGAAATTAAAATGTTGTATCCCCTTAAAGATAGAATGATAGAAGTTTCAAAGTTTAAAAGTGATAATTAAAAGAATGAATTTAAGGATGTTGCAACTTTTTATAATCTGGATAGGACTGACAAAGTTATCGAAAAGGTATTAAATGAATGTAATTTTAACCATCCAAATTATTTACCATCTAATGACGATTTAAAAACTGAATGCGGAAAATTTGAATATAGCTTCCCTAGCTAAAATCGTAAAAAAATATCGCAAACCTAAAAAGATTAAAGATGCCAGAAGAAACTCATGAACCCTTTATAGTATCAAGCGAAGCTCCAAGCAGGCTTTCTGAATTACATAGTAGTCACCGAAAAACAGTTATTATAAAAAATCTTGACTTTGGCCAAAAAGCGAGATTATACAATTTAACATGTGATGTATTGATTATTAAAAATTGTACATTTAATCTTTACTTCAGATTAGAAAATTGTAAAATACTTTCTATAGAGATTCGAAATACGACGTTCGAGAATGTTTTGTCTTTTGGAAGGGAGTCACAAATTGGGCAAATTTACTTAAATACAGTTAAGGTTTTCAATTCATTAAACTCATATTGTAGATTTACACATTTTAATTGTTACGAATTACATGCAAAAGAACTTAATCTCATAAATAGGGAAGGGGAGTATGCAAAAAATCTAGAGGAAATATACATATATCTTCAGGATAATAATATTAAAAGTACGAATATATCAGTTTTCGAGAGGGATATTGAAGTTGAATTGAAAAACAATATTTTCAAGAATTTCTTGGTTAAAGAAACCAAACAATTATCCTTCATTATTAGGGATAACAATGTATTGAACAACGTCACGTTAAATGATATAAACAATCTTCAATTTAATGGATTATACGAATCACCCATTGGTAAGTTGGAGCTTAATGGCTGCGGTATAAGTCAATTCACAAATTATTTAGAACGTGGTGATGAAGACTATTTTGAAGATAATAGAATAGGGGAGATACATCTAAATAGCTGTACTGCCCTTAAAAAGATAAACTTAGACATTCCCAGGCCGCTTAAGCTTTACATTGAGGAGTGTAAATTCGACCAACCATTTCTAATATCCTCTATCTACAAAGATATACATATTACTCCAACCTATGTGAGTATAGGAGACAAAAATTCGGGCGATATTCTTATTGAACATTTCAATATACATTTGAGCTTTTGGGGAACAAATTTTTCTAATATCACGATTAAACGTTCCGGAATTAATGCATTAGAATTTGAGACATTTGTTAATCATGGTAAGATAAACTTTATAGATTCAAAGACTGCTTTACCAAACTTTGTAAAAGCCAATAGCGATACGAATTATTTAACGGCAAAAGATTCCATTCTAGACAACATCAACTTTCATTTTTTTGATCTTAATACGTTTAGACATATACAATTCATCAATACAAATATATTAGGGATGAAGCTGTTTCATTATCCTATAAAATTGGCTAATTACTCAGAGAACCTTAATCTACTACCTTGTTTAGTTGACGAACGAGACTTTAACATAAATGCCAAGTTTGCTTACAATCAATTCAGATTGCTAGCTGAGCGCAATGGCGATACTGATAAATCCGTTGAGTATCGAGCTTTAGAACTAAATTACTTACGTAGGACTAAAAGTAATGAAGCTGACAGGATGTTACTATTATTAAATGAGGTCTCTAATTGGCATGGCAGAAATTGGTTGTTAGGAGTAGCCTTTACTTTAATTGCGAGTATGATATCTTTTGTCGCATATCAAGCCTCGTTACACATATTTGATTTTTTTGATTCAAACTGGCCTAGAGAGTACGTTCGGTATATTGCCACTTATCCCAAGTTACAATTAGATGGATATTCTGAAAATGCAAATTTCTTAACTGATATAGCCAGATTATTCGGTATCATCTTTATGGGATATGGTATCTTCCAAACAATATCAGCTTTTAGGAAATATAGTAGGAAATAGGTATCATCAATCGAAGTCTTTTTTAAAATGTGAGGGATTTGAATAAAAATTGATAAGATTTAATATTTATATATTCTCTTTCCACTTTCTTGTAATTTTATTATTTCACGTATTTTAGAGATATCTCTATTTTGAGATTCGCAAAAACGAATCATGTCATATTCTATTTCACGTTGAATAATTAGAGCTGTATCGGATATTGATTTAATTCTTTTGCATAAATCATTAATTATTTCCTTTCTCTTATTATAATAATCTAGCTCCTGCTGGATTTCAGATAATGATTTATGAATTAACCAATTTCTTTCTATAAGGAAGGGATTCATTATTGCTTGCAATGATTTATTAAATAGTCTATTTTGTTTGGCCGTCTTTATTGCTTTCCCTAAGGTGAAACTTTGAAGTTCCTTTAAGAAAATATCAGCTTGCGCAATATTCGCATTAGGATTCAATTTAAGAGTGATCCAGAATGATAAGGCTTGTTCTACGACTTGAATTTTCCATATTGCTTCTCCTGTATAAGTATATAATGAAATTTCATCTTCATTAGCGGATATTGATTGTTTTTCTTTAGTCATTACTGTTTGGTTAATTAAAGGATTCTATTTTATTCTTTTCAAAATAACAAATTATGCTGTAATTCAAAAACAAAGCAGTGGCGAAGATTTGCCGCACTATATAAAAGCTAATATAACCAGTATATGCTTTTGCGATAAAACTATTCATTTTGATCCTTTCATAGGTGCAGCCTATGTATTTAAACTTCGTGATGCTTCTAGAAGAGAAGTTAGCTTAAAGCCATACCTTCTAAAATTTGCTTCTGAGGTTACCAATAGGAGAGAAGTTCTAAAGGATATTACACTTTTTTATACAATGGATAGAAATATATTTCTGCATGTTGAAAACGGTGTACTAGCCATCGAAAAGTTTTCTGTTACCGTATTTCTAATGATAGATGATCTAAGCACAAAAAAATATTTTATATTGACGGATCAGGTGTGGATGATCATGGAGGAACTTTTTGATAAAAGACGGTTGTCTTTATCCAAGAGTGGGTTGATCTGGAGTACTTGTGAGGCTGACAATAATATTAGATGAAGTAAAAAAGCATTTCGGAATGAAATTATTATCAAGTGGCAAGTTTTGAACAACATTTTCAACGAAAATGAACAACTATTATCTCAAAATAATTTACGATCTTTACACTAGATGAATGCCCAAAGACGGTTATTTAGCCCAAGCGGACATCTAGCCAAAACTGCCCCCCTTTTCGGTCATAAGGGAGGCTTTTTTTCTTTAATTATTTACCTTGATTTCTTATAACGCCTGATAGATCATCAGCTACGGTTTCCCGTAAACCTAACTTCTTTCAAAGTCATATCTTAGCCTTAAAGTTTGTAATCATCTTGAAAATTAATATCTGTAAACATATTAATTCAGCATAAATAATGTATATTAGACTTGGGTATTAATCTTGCACTATTGAAAAGTAACAAACCATGATAGTAACCAGTACCAATTCCATCCTTCCAATAGCCGCTAATCTTGTCATCAGCACCAATATTTTTAGCGATATAGGAGCGAGCTGTTTAGATTCCTTTAACGGTCGCTCTACCAGCTATGAGAAGAAGATGAAGGAAATGTACAAGTTTGTCAACGAAACTCTTAAGCAACGAGCTCATTCAATTCGTGCTGATGCGATTATTGGGCTTAGTGTAGATAGCTATTGCATTTATCGAATATTTCATTCTCGGGAATTACTATATCAAATGGATTGCCATCTCGGTTATTGAACAATAAATTTAGAGCAAGCCGCAAAAAAAATACGAAAGTAGAATGGTTTAGCTTTGAAGGGAGGAATTTGGAGTACAGTTATTAAAATGAGAGATATTTATTTTGTATTTTTGTAAGTGAATATTGCAAATGCATTAAGTTTACCATTTCTCGTATTTCGTGTAAATATCTGGATGGCCTAAATGAATGAAAATACATTCAGTATTAATATTGGATTAATGAACAATAAACTATATGGATATAAGTCTAAAACTTACAAATAGCGAAGACGTCTTATTGCGTGTTAAATTAGACGAAAACAGTCCAAAAGACGGAAGTGTGGTATTCAATTTATCTTCTGTTTTAGATGGTAAAAGCCTCTTAAAATTAAAATTGGAAAATGACAAACTAACAGTTTTAGAAAAAACAATTGATTTTGACGAAGACATAGATCGCCTAAAAGAAATACTTGAAGAATTTCTGGTGCAATCAAATCCCAATCAACAGTTTGGTGCTGAAGATACTGAAACCGAAGAAGAGGATGATGAAACGCCATATGACCCTGACAAAATTAGAGTCGATACTAAAAGTTTTTCATTGCACCAGATTTACGATATGATAAATCGTGGTGATATTAATCTTACTCCTGACTTCCAAAGAAACCTTGTTTGGGATAATCAAAGAAAATCAAGGCTCATTGAGTCGATCTTAATGAGAATTCCATTGCCTATGTTTTATTTCGCACAAGACGATGAAGGAAGGATTTCTGTTGTCGATGGGTTACAGCGTTTAAGTACCATAAGGGATTTTATGGATAATAAATTTCAACTTCGAAAACTTGAATATTTAGGAGAAAAATGTGATGGTAAAGTTTATGTTCATACTGATCCTAAGAAAGCCATAGATGCAAAATACTATCGATGGTTTAATATGACACAAATAACTGTAAATGTTATTGATCCTTCATCGCCTTTTAAATTAAAATATGATATTTTCAGAAGAATAAATACTGGAGGACAACCCTTAAATGCACAGGAAATTAGAAATTGTTTATCAAGTGACGAATTGCGTAGTGCGCTTCGCGAGATGGCAAATCTTCCAAGTTTCAAAATGGCAACAGGCTACAGTATCAAAGACGTCCGCATGGAAGCTCAGGAATTAGCGTTGAGATTTATTATGTTTCATCGAAAATATACAGCAGACAATACGCTTAATAATTATAGTGGAAATATAGAATCTGAATTAAATACATTAACAGAAGCACTAAGTAAGGACAAAAAGTTTGATTACTCACATTATATTAATCTTTTTGACAAAGCAATGCAAAATGCATACTATTTATTTGGAAGGTATTCGTTTAGGAAATGTAAAGTTGAGCATGTAAATACAAGTGCATACCGCCAATTAATTAATAAGGCGCTATTCGTTAGTTGGGGAGTATTGCTAGCTGAATATGATCTTCATTCATTACAAGCTTCAAATGACTTTGAGTCATTTTCTCTACTATTGGCACAAAAAGTCAGCAATGAACACGAACTATTCTTATTCTTATCTTACAGTACTAACTCTAAAGCCAATATCCAAGCTGCATTCAAAGCTGCCGAACAACTAATCAGCGTTAACTTGAAATAATGAATTATCTAAAAATAAATCAATTCAAATGCTTTATTGATGCGGACATAAGTATCAATAAGCTAACTGTTATGGCCGGAGCAAACGGAAATGGTAAGAGTACTACGATACAAGCATTACTTTATTTTAGGAGAACCATTGAACATTGTGGCGAATGGATAAATGAGAAATATGTCCTTAATAAAGTTAATGGCATGAATGTTCCTTTGAACGGTGTTTATTGTTTAGCTTTAGGAAGTAGTAGTTTCGTTTTGAATAAGAATGCTGAAGAAAATGAAATTACTCTTGGTCTTTTTAATGAGAAACAGGAAATTTTAGTCACCTATGAGGTGGACAATAGAGATGCTAAACTCTATTTATCCCCTAGATCTCCACAGAAGACAGAGATTACCAACTTTGCAATTTTCAAGCAAGAATTTTATTATCTCAATGCTGAACGTATAGGTCCCCGAATTAATCAATCACTACAATTTTTCGATTATCCGAATGCAGGTTGGCAAGGTGAAACAACAGCACAGGTGATCGGGCTTGAAAATGGTTATTATAAAATCGATGACGAAAGAAAATTTGCTCAAAATCAATCCAATTATATAATTGACCAAGTTAACAACTGGCTTGACTTCATTATGAAAGGAGTGAAAATCAAAGTTGAAACCAATCCGAATACGTTAACTTCACAAATCCTAATTGAAAACCAATATACAGTATCTGATCCGACACTTTCCACCAATTTAGGATTCGGTATAAGTTATATTCTTCCCATTTTGGCTACAGGTTTAATTGCAAAAAAAGGGTCATTCTTCATTATTGAAAACCCTGAAGCTCATTTACATCCGTCCGCACAATCCAGGATAGGCAGATTTTTAGCAATGGTCGCAAGTAATGGTGTCAATGTAATTATTGAAACTCATAGTGACCACTTGGTGAATGGAATACAATTAGCTGTCGCCGAGAAAAAGATTGATTATAATGATGTTACGATTAATTTTTTTCAGCATAGCATCGACTCCTTACAGCCAGAGGTACAGCCAATTACAATAACATCAAATGGGGAACTGTCTGATTGGCCTTCGGGTTTCTTTGACCAGACACAAATTGATTTTGCCGAACTGTTTAATCTTCGAAAAGGATGAGAAATTTCTTCTTGTTTAAAGATGCGTTACACACAGCAACGCTTGAAGATTTCGAAATAGGTGTATCATCATTAAATGAAGTTGTTGCAAATAGGGATTCAAAAAAAGATAGGTTTATTCGGTATGAGGATTTTTGGAGCCAGGAATCATCTCATGGTTTCTTTTATGAACTTCCCGAAAAACTTAATAAAGAATATATTGGATTGACTCTAAAATTGTTCAACTCATTTGTACCTATTCCGATTGATATATTAAATGAAGGTGACTATGATATTTTGTATGATGGTGATTGCAATGGTTTCAAAGGCTTTGATTTTGCCCCTACAACTGTTTCAGCAAACAGACAGGTTACTGGCTTAACTAGTTTTAATCTTTTTAAAGGTAATTGTGCAAATCAAAAGGGCTACGCGTCATTAGAAGCATTCTGGGCGCATAAGGAATCTTTATTTCCTAATATTATATTCTGTGAAAGGGTCTGGGATCAGATATCACACCTATCTGTCAACGATGATAGGTTCAATTTGATCAATGAAAGATTGAAAAAGTTGAATTCATTTACGGGTCTATGGAAAACAGGAAACTTTGAATACAAAAATCTTGGACTGGACAATTCGCCCGATACTCCTACGAGAATAGCGAATACACTAGCACTTAGAACGTTTAATTGTCCTAATATCGGAAATAAAGTATTTAGCCTTCATATTAAATGGAGCCATGGACGGGAATTTTTCCGGCTTTATTATTATCCAAATCAAAGTGACCACAAGGTTTATGTGGGTTACATTGGCCCAAAAGCCGATATTGGTTTTTAGATCTTTGAAAGATCGAAGATACGATAGAGTTCACGAATCAAGATTAATGGCATGAAAAGCTTTTAGAATTTTAAAATAAATGAGGTAAGAAATATCCATTATAAGTGACTGGATTACCGACGAGATATCGAAAGAGTCCGAAGAACAATACGGTTATTTTATCATTTTGTTTATCCTGGGTATTTTGGAATTCACCTGTTGTTGTTGGACTTATTTGGTGAAATTTGTCCACCATTTGCATATTCCGGTGATATTGACCCCTTTCGGCTATACAATTCATCAGGCAAAGCAAAAGCTGATGGAGACACCAAAAGAAGGTCAGCTTGTTACCTATCCGATAAAGGAGGATAAGCAACAAATTACATCTTTAGATTTTGAAGAAACATCACTATATTCGAATTGGCAATCTGACAATTTTTAAGAACATCCAACTGACAGATCAATTGGTGTCTATTACAGTTAAGCATTGATATACCAATAAATAAATATATTACTCTTTGTTTAACTGATTATAAATTTTTTTCATAATAAATTCTTTAACTAAACCTCCGAAAGCTTTATCTTCCAATATCTTTTCAAAAATCTCCTGGTTCTGATCCATTCGCCCAATAAGTTTTTCAATAAATTTATCATCAAAGGCATATTTAAAGGTATCCAGCTTGTTTGCCTTTGCTTGTAATTTCAAGGTTTCATCCTCCAAAAGTTCCGCTTCTATCTGGTCGAAAAATAACTTGTCAGCTTCTTCAAATTCGGTTCCGAAGCGGTCATTGAGTAGATAAACAATTTCCGACAATAAAGCTTCTTCTTCCTTTTGTCTTTTAAGACCGGCTTCAGTAATACCACTTAATTCGCCATTTCCATTTTTTATCAATTCAATAGCTCCTTCTTTGATTTTTTGAAGCCTATAATACTCCAAAGCAATTTCGTCATCAAGTTGAATAACTTCAGACAATTCTCTCTTTGGTAATCTGATCAGTAAAAGCTTAGTATACGCATAGAATTTTTCAGAATCAACATCTGTAAATGGCATTATCTGGGATAAAAAGGCATATAGATTCGTCCAAGTTCTTAATCCCTTTTTAAATTCATCTTGATTTGCTCCGTCCAAACCTTTAAATCTATCCACTGCGTCATCTGTAAAAGCATACAAATATTTTTGATCTTTTGTGCTGTTCATTTTCGTCGATGGATTGAAATATACCTGAGCAAAAGCATCTATTTCACTTTCCCAATGTACCTGAAACTGATCTAATCGCTGCTTTAAATCAAACAAGTGATTTATGTCTGGATCTTCTGTAGTGGAGGTGATTTCATAGTAAGGTTGGAAAGAATCCAAAATAGTTTGTCTATCATTGACAAAGTCCAATACAAAAGTATCATCCTTACCAGGACAGGTTCGGTTGAGGCGAGATAAGGTTTGAACCGCTTTTACACCAGACAACTTTTTATCCACATACATTGTATGTAGTAAAGGTTGGTCAAAACCAGTCTGGAATTTATCCGCTACAATTAGGATTTTATACTCATCGGTATCAAAAATTTCAGGCAATTCTCTTTCTCCATAACCTGTTAATTCGGGTTCTGAAACGCCATCTGGAAAGTTATTATCCTTCACTTTTCCGGAAAAAGCTACCAATACTTTGATTTCGTTTTGATAACCTTTTTCCTCTATGTATTTTTCAAATTCTTCAAAGTAACGTTTCGCGTGTAAGCGCGAACCACATACTAACATTGCTTTCGCTTTTCCCCCAATTTTTTTTGAAACAATTTCCCGAAAATGCTCAATAATTATCTCTGTCTTTTGAGCAAGGTTATGTGGATGTAAGAAAACATATCTACCGATCGCCTTACAGGCTTTACTTTTGTTAAATTTTGGATCATCCTCTATAGCCTTCGTTAACCTAAAATATAGTTCATAAGAGGTGTAATTCCGCAATACATCCAATATAAATCCCTCTTCAATCGCCTGTCTCATTGAATATAAATGGAAAGGCTTAGGTTTACCTTCCTCATCTTTGTCTCCAAATACCTGCAAGGTTTTATACTTTGGTGTCGCAGTAAAGGCGAAAAAAGAAATATTCGGTTGTTGCCCACGGATTTGAGCGGAAACTTCTACCTGTTCTCTAATAAAATCGTCACCGCTGTAATCATCGTCAATTTCTTCATTGGCAGCATCTTCCAACGATTTTACAGCTAATACTTCTTTAAGTTTTTTGCTGGCTTCACCTCCTTGTGAACTGTGAGCCTCATCTATAATAACTGCATATCTACGTTCAGGGAGTTCACCTATTTTATCCACTACATAAGGGAATTTTTGTAAAGTAGTAATAATAATATTTGTGCCATAACCCAATGCTGAAGCCAATTGATTACTGTCTTTATCTATTTTTTGTACCACACCAGTTTTATGTTCAAACTGATAAATCGTATTTTGTAACTGGTTGTCCAAGACACGGCGATCGGTTACAACAATAACCGAATCAAACATACGTTCATCATCTTGGTTGTGTAAACTGGATAAGCGATAAGCTAGCCAAGCGATAGAATTACTTTTTCCGGAACCGGCTGAATGTTGTATCAGATAATTTTTACCTACACCTACTTCCAAAACTTTATCGCGGATTTTCCGAACCGCATCCAACTGATGATAGCGAGGGAATATCAAGCGTTCTTTTCGGTAAATTCTTCCTTCTGATATGACTTCTTCAGTTTGCAAATGAACAAATCGCTGGATTATTTCGAGCCAACTGTCTTTTGCTAAAATATCTTCCCAGAAATAGGACGTTCTATAGCCATCTGAAGTTGGTGGATTACCTTTTCCTTTGTTAAATCCTTTATTGAATGGTAGCCAATAGGTTCTACTGCCGTCCAAACGAGTGGTCATAAAAACTTCATCTTGATCTACTGCAAAATGTACTAATGCTCGCTTCTTGAATGCGAACAATATTTCCCGGTTATCTCTTGTTGAGCTGTATTGTTTTAAAGCATTATTGACGTTTTGACCTGTAAATTGATTTTTGAGTTCTAATGTAGCTACAGGAATACCATTCAGCGATAGTAAAACATCTGTTGAATTTTTATTGTCTTTGCTGTAGTAAATCTGGCGGTAAACTTTTAGGCTATTTTGATTATATAAATGTTCTGCATCAGGATTTAGACCTGAGGCAGGTTGGAAGTAAGCCATCTGGAAACGAACACCATAATCTGTAAAGCCATTACGCAATACATCCAAACTGCCGCGTAAATCCATCTCTTTATACAAGCGTTGTAATACCCGGTTTTCTACATCAGCACCGTGTACGCTTTCTATTTTAGCCCAACGGCTGGGTTGTGAGGCTTTGAGGAAGTGGATAATTTCGTTACGAAAGAACCCAAGTTCTTTACTATAGTTAGATGCATCTCCTAAGGTATAACCGCCGTATTCTACAAGCGATTGTACTAGTGCAGATTCAAATGTATGTTCTGTAGTTATACTCATTATCCCTTCGTTAATAGTTTTCTTCTTCCTGTTTTTGCTGTGTAATAAACAATCTATAAGCGAGATCTTTAAATATCAGTTTTAGGGTGTGTTTAGATTTTTCTGTTAGTCCGGTTTTCAAATGCCCTGATTCTTCGTAGCAGTCCCTTATAAATTCAAAATCATTTCCATAGATTTCTTCTGTAATTTCAGCAAGCTTATCTGGTAAATCAGATTCTAATATTTCAAAACTATCAGGATTGAAATAACGCAGTATAGGCTTGTTAAGCTCATTATATTCTCGTCCCTGAAAACAAGGCTTTCCTTTACTAGATGGCCAGTATATCCCGAAAAATTCTGACTTATTGGATTTGTATACTTTTCCAATCTGGAGACTGCCATCAATAGCTCTATGTTCTTCCTCTAAAGAAATGTCCCGCAATATCATCAATGGCTCCATATCAATAGGATCATCTTGAATATCATTATCAAAGAGCATCTTTTTATACATTTCTTTTGCAATACCTTCTATTTCTTCAGGATCACCTAGAAAAGTATAAAATCGTTTTTTACCGTTATTAGTAAGCTCGTCAAAAATAAATCCTTCTAAATCTTGAGAATAATACAGTTTCCACACTCTAAATGCTCCCGTTGCGCCAGCACTCCAGTCCCAACCACCAAATAAAAATTGTACACCGCTTCTTAACTCGTGGATGTCTTCTCCCGGAATCTCGGAAATAATTTTTGTAATCAGGTCTGTAAATAGCCCTGAAAGATACTCTAAGACATCCTGTAGACTAGCTTCAGGTGATTGCAGATATTTATCCAGATGAATGGAAGAAACGAGATTCAGCACTAAAGGATATGCCCTCGCCGTACTACCAGCAAAGCATAACAGACAATCTCTTTTAGGTATTCTGAACAGTTTAATGCCGTGTTTCCACTTTTCACCGCCGGTAAGGCAGCTATCTGTAGCAAACACGAGTTCTTCAGTTTCGTTAACTTGACGTATATAGGCTACACAGAGTGTCATTTTTTATGTATTAAAGATATATTTTTCCGATTTTTTTAATTCTTTCTCAAAGGTTTTCATCTCCTTTTCATCTAAAAACGAAATGGTCCTATAAAGCATATTTTCTATGTTGTTTAGAATGTATTCTCTTTTGTTATTATTCTTTCTGGTTCCTTGTCCGTAAGGCTTAGGAAGTAATGAGCTCATGCGATATGCCAAATTATTTCCTGAACCGAATAGAATAAATTCCTTTCTTTTATCATTAAAAAGTTGATAACATCCTTTACCAAATGGGGCGAATAAATACTCTCCTCTAAGAGGATTTGGAAAATTTTCCCAGTTAGTCCAATTAAAACTAATCATATCAGTTAATTACTTTTATTTTACCCGTTACCACTTCGCTGATCAAAGCAGTACGGTATTCAGTTAATAATTCCATCAATTTTTGCGTTTTAACTATCTTAGCATCGATAAGTGCGTATTCGCTTTCGATATGACGAACAATGGCTTGTTGTTCTTTTATTGGCAACAACGGTATGGAGATTCCTCCCACCATTTCTAAATTGATTCCATCTCTTTTATCACCGCCTCCAAGATTCCTTATATTTTGATAGTTTCTAACTAAATAATAAAGAAGAAATCTATTTTCAATTAAGTCATTTGGAACAATTACTCCCATAGACTGATTACAAGTAGCTTTAAACATTACCTGAGCAGCCATTCCTTTTGTCTTTCCTTGTCCGGCTAACGCAATAACAAGAGAATCTTCAGGAATCCATTTAGCACTAGAATTTTTTAAAGCCTCTTCAGTAATAAATTCTGATGGTTCAGAAATATAAAATTGATTTACTGTTCCTGAATTTAACCAAGGAATTGTACCATTTTGCCAATAATCTTCATTGTTTTTTGAAGGTGTTCCTCCAGAATAAATTTTTGAAACCCACTTGAGATTAACAGCTTCCCAATGCTCTGGAATTTCGCCTAACCATTCAATACCGCTATCTTTCATTTTTACTTTGGGGCTGATACCTTTGGTAACCGCCTGATTGATCACAGCTGCTTTTTCTTCTTCGTAGAGTTGCAGTAAATGATTTTTATCAGTAATAAGGGCATCAATTTCGGCTGTTTTACTGTCGAGGTATGATGCAATGGCGGTTTGTTCTTCTTTGGATGGAAATGTATAACCAAACTCAACAAAAACATTTTGATAAAGATGTTGAATCGTTGAACCATATGAAGTATATTCATTAAACTGAGTAAACATCTTAGATTTTAATACCCAAAAAAGAAATTCTGTTGAAAAGTCATCTTTTGTAGAACGTACAACAAAAATCCCACTATTTAAACAGGCTGGCTTATCCAAATTATTTACAATAGCTAACTTACCTATTGTACCGTCTTTAGTAATCAATAAATCTTCATCTTGTAACTGTATATACGGATCCTCGTCATATCTTTCTTTGTCAATATGATAACATTCCTTCCAGTTTACTTTATCGTTTTTAAAATCAGATCCTGTAACCAAATATGCGTATCCTTCTTGTAAAAACTCATCTGATTTTAAACCTTTCCAT
Source organism: Sphingobacterium sp. UBA3549 (assembly GCF_002376635.1). NCBI lineage: Bacteria > Pseudomonadati > Bacteroidota > Sphingobacteriia > Sphingobacteriales > Sphingobacteriaceae > Sphingobacterium > Sphingobacterium sp. UBA3549. The sequence continues at coordinate 63,165 of NZ_DFOE01000024.1, forward strand.
CCAACACGAGCCTTAACATAACATCTATGTTTTATTTTCTTTACTTCCCAATGACTTGGAATTGAGCCAATCCATTCAATACCTGAATCTTTATATGTTTTGTATAGCGTCATGAGTTAAGAATTGTTTTTTCACTTTCCAAAGTTTGTTCTTCCAAAGCTAAAATATCTGCTTTAATTTCTTCCAATGATCTTAAAGGTTTAAACTCATAAAAATACTTGGTAAAATTAATTTCATAACCAATTTTGGTCTTGCTTTCATCTATCCAAGCTTCTGGTAAGTGGGGTTCTACTTCCGCTTTGAAATACTCATCAATAGCTTGTGGAACCAACTTTCCGTCTTTTAATTTTTTAAGAAACGGAATGTTTTCATAATCACGCAAAGATGTGTCTGGTTTAGGATTTCCTTTTGTTTTAGCAACTTTACCATTTTCTTTTAATGGCTGCTCTACAGTAACTCTCCAAAAGCCAAAAAATTCATTCGGGTAAATTTTCACAAATTCATTTTCTTTGAAATCTCCATATAATTGGGTGATAAAACCTATGCCTTTTGTATTGCCTTTTTCCGCAATTTTTTTACGTTTATTACCCAAACTTCTGTCCATCTTCTGCCAGAATCGATTAAATTCTAGCTTGCCCTCTTTGAGCAATTCCTCATCCTTCACACCGGTAGCGTTTATAAGCTGTATTTTGCCTTGACGTTTTTTGCTTTTATGATTGGTAACGATCCACACATAAGTACTAATACCTGTATTGTAAAACAATTGATCTGGAAGAGCAATAACCGCTTCTAACCAGTCATTTTCTATGATCCATTTACGAATATTACTTTCTCCACTTTCTGCGGCACCGGTAAACAAAGGCGAACCATTGAATACAATGCCCACACGGCTTCCGGTAACTTTCATTTTCGAAACCATATGTTGAAGGAACAGTAGCGAACCATCATTTATACGTGGCAATCCTGCCCCGAAACGTCCACTCATTCCTTTTTTCTCTGCTTCTGTTTTAATCGTTTTTTCTGCTTTTTTCCAATCTACGCCAAACGGCGGGTTAGATAGCATATAATCAAATTTTTCGCTTTCTAATCCATCCACTGTAAAGGTATTTCCAAACTTTATGTTACTTGGATTCTGACCTTTGATCAGCATATCGGATTTGCAAATAGCATACGACTCCGGATTAATTTCTTGTCCAAATACTTTCAGCTCAGCCTTGGGATTTAATTCTTTTACATATTCTTCGCCAATAGAAAGCATACCACCGGTTCCGCAAGCAGGATCGTATAAAGTTTTTACAATTCCTTCTTTAGTAAGCATTTCTCGATCTTCATTAAACAATACATTTACCATCAAACGGATTACCTCTCTTGGTGTAAAGTGCTCTCCGGCAGTCTCATTTGATTGTTCAGCAAACTTTCGGATCAATTCTTCAAATACATATCCCATTTCCATAGAATCCATATCTGATAAATCAATTTTTTTAAACTCTGATACAACTCTAAACAATATATCAGCCTTATCCATACGATCAATCTGATCATCAAAATTGAAATATTCAATGATTTCCCGGGCTCCCGCCGAAAAACCATTGATGTAATTTCTTAAATTAAGAGCAATGCTATTCGGATCAGCAATTAATTTATCAAAATCGAACTGGCTTTTGTTATGAAAATTAAATCCTGCAATTTTATTTAAGGCTATATCTTTCGCATTCTCCTTCAGGGAAGCAATCTTGGGTAAATAGTCTAATACTTTTTGCTTGGTCGGAGCCAATACACAATCCAGCCGTCTTAAAACAGTAATCGGTAAAATTACTTTTCCATAATCTGATTGTTTATAATCTCCTCTTAACAAGTCTGCTACTTTCCAAATAAGATCTGCTTTTTCTCTAAAATTTTTCATTAACTATTTATTATTTAATAGTGTTTTTTGTTCTATACAATAACTCCTGGACATCAATTTTCAGTAATTGGGCAATCTTTGTCAATGTTTCTACTGATGGTTGGATGTTATTATTACAAAATCGAGATATGGTACTCTCACTTTTTCCCAATTCTTTTGCTAGCTATTTGCTGGTTTTTGATTGTTCAACCAATATTATTTTTAGTCGATTGATTTTCATACGATACTTTAATGCGTATTTAGTGCGAACTTACGACTATTATCGACGCAAACAAAGCTTTTAAAGCAGATTTCACCGCTATTGACTGCTGTCAATTGATATTAGAAGCGTAGGTCAAAATAAGAGGTAGTTTGTTTAGCAAACTCCCGAACTTCTAAATCATTAAATTCACTTTTGCTTAAGGAGGAGGAACCAGCTTACGTTCTGGGGAAACTTCCTCATCTAAACTCTTATAACTCTTTACGCCACTTATATAACTGGGCGGAAGAGATTCCTAACTCACCAGTTAGTTCAGAAAGATTTTCCTTGTTTTTTACTTAAATTAACTTTTCGCTCATTAAAAATGCATCATAATTTTTATGGACTTTAATCATTATTTCAATATTAAGATATTTTATTATTCTTAACCTGATATCTGCTGACTAAGCTAGCAACTCCAAAGAACATGTCAAAGCGACCATTACGAAAATTGACCAAAATTTAATATGCATAATATTTTTAAATGATTAAAATAACGATCGTTTTCAATTCGAATTCCTGAATGAAGGTTTGACAATATTTATTTTTCCTTTACTTCGCAAGTTCGAATTAATTCCAATATCTCATCCTTTTCCATTTTTTCATACTTCGCAGCGTAATCTTTATGTACAAAAATCTTTGGCGAACTATTTTTAAACAGTGAAATGATTATTTTATTGCGAGGAGATTTGCTAAGGAGATTGGTAATTTCGGCGGAACTTTTTTTTGAAAGGCTCTTGTCCATTTGCGAATGAAGATGCTTTGCTATAGTTGGGCTATTTAAATAGCCTTCAGCGATAAGACGATCTAATTCATTTGCCAATAGATTTTCGGTAGATCTTAACTTATTGCCAGTACTTTTATTTATAGCAGCTTGCGTGGGTAATGGTAAATTTTCTATATTAATTTCTACTTTAGAAAACTCGACAAATTTGTTATATGGTACTCCCCATACTCGTTTCGAGATATTATTTGCATCATTTAAATTCAACTCTCTTTTTAAACGCTCAAAGGCGCTGTAATCTGATTGAGTAATGCCAGCGATTTTTGCTACTGTTTCTTGGCTTAATTTATATTTTAGTCTCAAATATCTAAGTGCTTTTGAGAATTCTTCGTTTGCCATTTCAAAAATAGATTTAATTTTATTTGATTTACTCTATTTATATATGTATATTTGTCATGTAGTTATAGCGAAAAGTAGGGTAGTATTCCCAACTTCACGATGTCACTCTCGTTCCGAAATCGCCAAATTCCCACGAGATGACCGTAGGTTCGCCATATCTCTGTGTAATCTGTATATTTGTATAAATTACCAGAGGGTGGACCTTATGTCAGTCTTTTGGGGAACCCTAACTTAGGTTAGGAGGGCGTTTGGCGATGCCTGGTCAGAAGCATTAAGGTTCATTCTTTGGTTTTTGCTCTATTAGATCTAGAACATTCAAGAGTAACATCGTTCACATAAAACCAAAACAATTATGAGAACGAAACGAACACACGCCAACCATCACCTTCAATCGATCCAAAATGGATTGATGAGGTATTCCCGCAAATCACTTTTAAAGAACATCTTTAGCGCGCCCGAATAGGTTGCGCTCTATTAAAACAGGCTGTAAAGAGCAACAAAAAGGGGAGGTGTTGACTTTCCTGTGAACGAAAAGACAGCTGAACGGAGTTCAGACTAATTTCCCGCTATTTACGCCTGTCACCGACCTATTTATCAATATAATTGCATTAAAAGGTAATATTGGCCAATGATACAGCTTGATTTAAAATTCGCACGTTAAAATTAAGCAATTTTTCATTGAGTCCAAACTTTTTATCCGTAGTTTTTATTGCGATCCAATATTGTGTTAGGTTGGTACTTACTTCTTTCCGGCAGGGAGCGCCATAATGAACCCTATTTATGCCTTGAAATTGTATCTCGGCGCTTTCGGACTTTTAATATTATTTGTCCATTTCGCATAGGTCGCATTTGATCTGTGCAATGACAAGCCTTTTTAACGTGAAAAATCGCGAAGGGGAAAGCTATGCCTTTAGCTGAGCGAGCATCCAAAGGTTTGTCGTACTCTATGAAACTAAATTATGAACCAACAATCTAACAATCTGCTACCCTTTGAGCTAGCATGTTATGAAATATACGACAATGGATACGATCCATTACATACCATTCGGGAGTTCTGGTCCCAACATACCATCACCGACTGTCAGGAAACCCTGTGGACACTCTTTGAAAACTACAGAAAGGGCATCGCACAGCAAGATGCTGCCGACGTAAAGCAGATGCATACCGTTTTGATGAAACTGTGCCGTATGCTGATGGCTTATTTCCTGGTGCATTTCCGCAAGATCGGTATCGATGCGGTGCCATTCACATTTGCTGAACCTATCGATGCCATTACGGCCGATCTGGAAGCCAAGCAAAGGATCCACAGTTTTTTTAACCGAATTGCAGAATAATACCTAATCCATAAGCAGATGACAAAAAGAGCCAATCTTTACGCTGCCTTATTGGATAAGGTAGTCAATATTCCAGTTATACAGATTACATTTCTTGTAATCGTGTTCCTCTTAGTTTTTCAATCCTATTTATCTTTTTTTTTAAAGGCATTGAAGAACATAAGAGCTTTTATTGTATTAGCTCTTATGTTTCATATGTTTAGTTTATCGGCTCAGACGCCCCGCAAGGACAGTGGGGCCAATGGGCTCAATGGACTCACAGCGCTCAATCCCGGTGATCCTATTCCGGAAGCTGTATGGAAAATGCCATTAGAACTTAATTATTTTGATGGAAAGAAAAAGATTGTAAAGCTGGCCGATTTCAAAGGCAAAGTGATTGTCCTTGATTTCTGGTCTACGGGCTGTAAAGCCTGTATCGAGGGAATTCCTAAAATGGAATTGATACAGGATCGGTTCAAAAAGGATATGGTCATCCTGATGGTCAATAGCAAACGCAATAAGGATACCCCACAGCGGATCAAGTCTCGTTTCCAAAAATATAGTGAGGATTTTAATTACGTTCCTAAACTTGGCTCCATATTGGACGACAACGTGTTTACTGCACTTTTTGAACACAATACCTTACCAACAACTGCTGTGATCAACTCCAAAGGTGAGTTTGTAGCCACAACTAATGCAAACAATTTGACAGATGGCAATATTGAAGCCTGGATCATGGGGGTAAAGGGAAATATTAAAAACAAAGGAATCTATTATAACACAGGTGGAGAAGGAAGAGGTGGTGGTGGATCATTATTTGACACAACAAGCACCTATTATTATTCAGCATTTGCTAAACAAAGGGATAATTTTTTGGACGATTATCCAAATACAGTTTACAGGGACGGCACAACCTACTTGCGGATCGGAAACCATACCCTGAGTTTTATGCTGACGTATGCATTCCCATTGGAGATGAAAGACTATAGTGTTCGGAAGGCTTACTATGCGCCCGGATTGGGAATAGACTTTAAGCTCAAATTGATTAAAGAAAGGTTTTGGTACGAATATTTTAATCGGGATTCGGTAACCAAAAAAGAGGTACGTGATGTCTATAGAAAAGATTTTGTCCACTTTTTTAAAATTGCCGTAGAAAGGCGAAAAGATACAGTCGAATGTTACAAAGTATCTTATACGCCTGCATTCGAAAAGTTAAAGACAAAACACAATATGGTCATATCGAAAGCGAGCTCACCAGATGAAGAATCTTATGCGCAAAAGATACCAATTTATACTATTCTGTCAAATCTGTCTTATGCTTTCGAAGTACCTATTGAAATAGATCAGTTGGAGATGACCCGGGTCGATATTACAATTCCCGCTGGTTTTATCTACCGAACGGAAAAGGAAAAGCTCGACTTTTTTAAAGATAAAGGTATTGTACTGACGAGGACAAAGGTTTTTAAAGAATTTCCGTACATCTATCTTACCAAATAATCATGAGAGCATTTTGGTTGACACTGCTCTGCAGTTTGTGTTTCTTGTTGGGCAAGGCCCAGCAGGAGCAACGGATAGTGATACAGGGGGTCATTATAGATAAGGATGCACAGCATACCATCGCCGGTATTACTGTTCGTTCTAAATTAGGTAATAGTAAAACTAAAACCGACCGACAAGGCAGATTTAGCCTGACGGGAATGAATCGGAAAGACTCGGTGATCGTATCAGGTGTCGGTTACACAACCGTCACAGTTTCGGTAGATTATTTCTTTCAGAAGGAAACGCTATCGATAAAGCATTCTGACCAATATCTTGATGTCGTCGAAGTGAATACGGGCTATCAGACCCTCAAGCCCAATGAAGTAACTGGCGCAGTAGGTATTATTACCGAAAATATGTTGAAGCAACAGACCGGTACCAATATTATGCAGCGTCTGAACAATATGGTGCCAGCGGTAAGGTTTGACAATCAGCCCATTCAAAACCCAATTATTCAAAAGTTGAATGTATCCATCCGTGGTTTGAGTACCATAAATGGGCAAATGGACCCCTTAATCGTATTGGACGGTTTTATCTATGAGGGTAATATCGCCAATATTGACCCTAATTCCATTGAATCGGTATCTATATTGAAAGATGCAGCCGCCGCAGCCATATGGGGTGCCCGGGCTGGTAATGGTGTCATTGTACTTACGAGCAAAAAAGGCAAACTAGGGGCTAATGAACGTTCGAGAATATCTTTTAATAGCACTTTTTTGTTCAATCAAAAGTCTGACCTGAAACAGTTATACCGGCTTTCAAATCAGGATTTTATGGGTGTTGAAAAAATGCTCTTTGATAAGGGGTATTATAATGTTTTCCTTAACAGCGTAGGCTATGCTGCTATGACACCCGTAATCGATATCCTGGATAAAAGAAAAAAGGAGCTGATCAGTTCGCTTGATTCTGCCAAACTTATCAATAATCTATTGCTGCAGGATGGTTTAAAAAACTATGCTGATGCATTTTATGAACGCCCGTTTACACAGCAGTACAATCTGAATATTTCTGGCGGTGGTGCTAAACATGCTTATGGTTTTGCGACAGGCTATACAACGGACAAGTCACAGTTGAATGATAGAAATAGGAAGATCAATCTCTTGTTTTCGAATACTTTCAAACCGATCAGTAAACTACAGATTGACGTCGCTATGAATTATACCAATGCTATATCCAAGTCGGGAAGACCTGATCTTACCGGCTTGACCTACAATGGAAAATCGGTTCCATACCTCCAATTTGTGGATGATAAGGGACTTGAAGTTCCATTTGAGAGGGATTTCAGGCAACTCTATGTGGACCAGAAATACAGGACAGGATTTTTGGACTGGTCTTATTATCCGATGTCGGAATATAAATACAGTAATACGGCTTCAAAGCTTACGGAGCTATACGCTACCTTTGGTTTGGCTTATCAGGTAAGATCATTTTTAAAACTCAGCCTTTCGGGTCAATATCAATTGCAGTCTATAAAGGGAGAAACCAAGAGTACCTTGGAAAGCTATGATGCGAGATCGACCATAAATAAATATATTCAGATGGATGCCAACGGAAAGCTGACTTATCCTGTGCCTCAATCGGGTCTATTAAGAAACTCGGATACTGACGGACAGTCGTATACAATACGGGGACAGGGAAATGTTGATAAGCGTTTTGGGGCATACCACATCGTGGGAATCCTTGGTGCGGAAATCAGGGAAAATAGCCAGAAAGGCAATTCATTTACCGCCTATGGATACAATGATCTGCCTCTGGCTTATGCTCCAGTAGATTATGTGACCTTATTCAAGACGAATCCTGATGATTTGTATCAGAATATACTCGGGGCACCTGATTTCTCCAAGACGGTCAATAGATACATATCTACCTTTGCCAATTTTTCAACTATTTGGAAGGAAAAATATGCCATATCTGCTTCGCTCAGACAGGATGGAGCAAATATATTCGGTGCTTTGACCAACGATAAGTGGTCGCCCTTATGGTCGGTTGGTGGTTTCTGGGAAGTGGGTAAAGAGCAGTTTATGAAGAGCAGCTGGATAGATATGCTGAAGCTGAGAGCAACTTATGGTTACAGTGGAAATGTAGATGTTTCAAAAACACCACAGCCTGTTGCCAATGTGCAGACCGATTCGTACACCAAATATCGGATCCTCAATATTTCCAAACTCAATGACCCGTCATTACGCTGGGAAAAAGTAGGTACAATAAACTTTGGTTTGGATTATAGCTTTTTGAATGGTCGTATCAGTGGTGCTGTAGATTACTATGTAAAATCGGGTAATGATTTATATGGTTCTACAGAATATGATTACACGACTTGGGGAGCAAGTAATGTGATCACGAAGAATGTAGCGTCTATGAGAGGTAAGGGACTCGATATGAGTATCACTTCAAAGAATACATTGACAGGTGTAAAATGGGATACGCGGTTAAATCTCAGTACAAATTCCAATAAGACAACTGCTTATTATCAATCCTTGAATCAGGGCGTATTGAGTTTTCTAGGAAACGGCAACAAAATTACTCCGCTTGTAGGTATGCCGCTGAATGCGATCGCCGCCTACCGTTGGGCAGGACTGAACGAGCAGGGGATAGCTCAGGGCTATGTCAATGGAGAAAAGAGTACCGATTATTCCAAAATCCGTTCAGCTTCTGTGGAATCATCCACAAGCGATGGAAGTATCCGTTTCTTTGGCTCCGCCAAGCCACAGGTGTTTGGAAATTTGATCAACAATTTTTCATGGCATGAATTCTCCCTCGGCATCAATGTAAGTTTCAAGGCAGACTATTATTTCTTAAAACCTGCAACTTCTTATTTTAACCTGTTCCAAAGCGGAAATGCTTATCCGGATTTTGAAGATAGGTGGCAAAAAGAAGGGGATGAGTTGCGCACCAATACGCCAAAAATGTCGTACCCGCTCGTTTCGTCTGCAGATGCATTTTATACGCAATCGGAAATACATGTGTTGAAGGGGGATCATATACGGCTCGAATACGTTAATTTCTCCTGGCAGAAGGCATTTGATCAGAGGCGTAATAAAATGAATGTGAGACTGTATGGAAACTTTGCCAACCTAGGTATATTATGGCGAAGTAATAGTCATAAAATAGACCCTGAATACCCTTATCGACTATCCCCGCCTAAGGTGTTCTCGCTCGGAATCCAGATAAATTATTAATACATGTATTTAACAATTTTAATGTTTAAAAGATGAAAAAGGTAATTATAATCATATTGTTATGTCCATTATTCTTGTTGTCTTGCAACAAGTATCTGGATATACAGTCTAATAATAGATTGGTCGTACCCAATAGCCTTGAAGATCTACAGGGGCTGTTGGATAACTCCAAAAATATGAATCTAAACTATTGTGGGCTGGGCGAGCGCTCTTCTGACAATGTGTATATACCCCTTGAGAATTTGAACACCCTTGCGGTTGAATCAAAGGAACAATATCTATGGAAGGAAACAGTGTATAACTACGCCAACGACTGGTCTGCCATGTATACAACCGTTTATAATGCGAATTTGGTATTAGAGAAAATAGAGTCCATTCAAAGAGATAGCGGCAACGGGTTCGATTGGGACCGTATAAAGGGGGCTGCATTATTGTTTCGTTCGGCGGCATACCTTAGTCTTTTATGGACTCATTCAAAAGCCTTCGACACGAATACCGCGAAAACTGACTTAGGCATTGTTTTAAGAGAAACATCCGATTTTAACGTCAAGTCGGTGCGCTCCTCTGTTGAACAAGGGTATAACCAAGTGCTCGCCGATCTGCATGCTGCCGAACCATTACTGCCGACAGAAGCTACACATGTAATGAGGCCCAGTAAACTCGCCGTTTACGGCTTATTGGCGAGAACCTATCTTTCGATGCGCAATTATAAAGAGGCGCTTGTATATGCCAATATGTATCTCAACATAAAGCACGACCTAATGGACTACAATGACCAAGGGGATGTAAAAGCTACGGCAAATTATCCCTTCACGATTTTTAATAGGGAGACTGCCTTTTTTACCCAACTGCGATCTTCTACGGTGACAGCAGCTTATTCCAGTATCGATACGCTTTTATATCGTGCATATGATACTAATGATTTACGTAAGCAACTGTTTTTTAAAATTACTAAAGGTATTATAAATTTTAAAGGGCAGTATACTGGTGCGCTTGCACTATTTGGAGGGATCGCGACAGATGAGATCTACCTCACAAGGGCAGAGTGTTTAGCGAGAGAAGAGAAGTTGGATGCAGCACTGGCTGATCTTAATCTATTACTGAAAAAACGCTTTAAAACGGGAACATTTGTGCCGATCACTATGATGGATGCCACAGCTCTACTGGATATGATCTTATTGGAAAGACGGAAAGAGTTAGTCTATAGAGGACTGCGCTGGATGGACATCAAGAGACTCAATGTTGAAGGTCGAGAAATCCATCTGGTCCGGCAAGGAGAAGATGGCCAAGTAGAACTCAAACCAAATGACAACCGTTATGCCATTGCCTTGCCTGACGATATCATCAGGATCACAGGTATGCAACAGAACCCACGCTAAGAAGTAAAGGCGGCTTACTGGAGTAAGCCGCCTAAATTGCGATCAGTCTATCGATTTCACCAATTCTTGTCCTATAAAGTTCTATTTATAGGATCAAATTGTGTTGCATTAGAACTGGGCGCTTCGCTGGGGAGATAACCAGCTCCGGTTTCCGCTTGGATAGCCTCAATCTGAACTTTGGAACCATCCAAAGCACCACCGCTTACATCAGAAGCATCTACCTCTAGGGCACAAGCTGCTTCCGGTTCTGCATTACAGCTCTGACCATTTGGAGAAGTTGTCCAATTGGATTCATCTTCCACTTCCGATTTATTCGTCGGATCACCATGGAAGTAAAGCATCACGCTGGCAAAAGATTTGCCGGATAATTTTTCAACAGCTTTTGCACCATTGAAACATACTGCGAAGGCTATCGCTAACATCATGTAGCCTTTGCGATTGAAGATACTAGTCATATGACTATCCTCCTTTCTGTACAGCAGACCGCTTTTATTTTTCTTTTTTAAATACTTCTTGGTCTGCGACAATTTGTGTTTATAATTAACCATAGTTTTTTCCTGAAACTACGGTCTGGTTTTCCTATGCTGTAGCCGAATTACTGTAACCCCTCTACAAAGTCGTTCGGGAACGGGGCGCCCTGCATGGGGTAGTCGAATGCATTCTTCGACTTTCCTCTTAACAGCGCTTGAACATGACCTATGACTATAATAATAAAAAATAGGAGGAACAGATTTATTCTGCTTTTATGGCGTTTATTTATAATGTGTTGAGCTATCCTATTTGATGTTTTACTGCTGATGAAAAATCCTGCAAGGCATAGCATAAATAACAGCGCATTTATCCAGAGGTGGGTGATCCGATTGACGTTGGTCAAAAAGCTGCTGCACATGCAAGGCGCATCTTTTAGTACGCCGAATACACCCAATGCGATATAGATACTGAAAATAAGAATCAAAAGAAGGGATACTGACCAACCTAGATATTCCAGCTTCTTACTCGGCATAAAAAGTAAGACCGCCAAAGAGATTTCCAACAGTGGCATCAACCAGGAAAGGACAGGCGCAAAGGCGCCGATAATTGGTTGGTGAACCAGCGAAAGCTCAAATGCATCATGGATCCAAATCTTATCCATGCCAACATAGAGCCAGAATAGGATCATTCCGCATCGTATGATTTTATAGGTCCAATGGTATATTTTATCTCCTCTCATGTTACTGACGATTTATCTGCAGCGGTTAATGGTTCACCTTATCGGGCTTTTACTTTCTCAACTATCTTATACCAAAGTTCGCCAGTAAAAATTAAGTGGGATATACAGAATCTGGACTCTCGTATATACAGAATCTGGATAATGGATGCCAATAGCCATAAAATGTAGAAGAGGAGCGTGTCCAATCATTGGTTAATGCGCTTAAAATATGCCGTTGGCGTCATGCCCGTTTGATTTTTAAAAAAGCGGACAAAGCTGCTGGGCGATGTGTAGCCGAGCTCGTAGGCAATTTCGTCGGTGTGCATGCCATCCGCTATATACTTCTTGGCAAGGCGTAGCATAAACGCTATTTTCAGCTCCTGGGGACTCTGTCCGTAATAGCTATGTATAAGTTGATGCAGATAGTCCTTACTGATTCCAAACCGGTAGGCAATATCTTCCAGTTTAAAATCCTGGCCATGCACTGTTACAGCCTGTTTGATGGCTGAATAGGCTGCTTTGGACTGTGCTTGCGATTGCGATATCTTCTCGTATTCTTCAAAAATCTTTTCCTTCGATAGCTGGATCAGTTTTTTGATGGCCCAGAGGATATTGACCTCGCTATCCAGATCGCCTTTTTTGATTTTTGCCGCAATGGACTTCATCAATGAAATGGTTCGGGTCCCCACCCGAAAATCAATGCTGCAGCAGGATCGCTTGTCTCCATTTCGATAGGCATCGACCAGGTGATGCAAGAACTGGAAGGGGCGTTCGTTGCCAGCCCGGAAAATACTGCCGCGGAAATAAAAGTTGACAAGCGTATAGCTGCCCGCAGGGATGTATATTTCATAATCTCCTCTGGTTAAGTAGAAATAGCGTCCACGATTGGAAGCGATGCTGTAACTGGTCTGCTGCCTAATATCCTTGATGTGAATAGCGGAGTCATCATTTAAAATATAGATGATATGCATATCGGAGCGCTTTACCCTTACCGGAATGACGATATCGCTTGATAGCGCAACATCCAGCAGGTTGATGTAACCGAGCAGTCCATCAAACTCCTGCAGGCAAGCCTGGCCAGAGGGGTGCTGGTAGTGACTGATCTTTCCATTGGATAGTGTTATCTGCGGCAGAATAGTCAACTCCGCAGGCGCACAGCACGCGCCAAAGACAGATTCAAGATGGAGATGTAATGCTTTTTTCATTCGCTTTAGGTGTATAAGTTTCCCCCGGTCAGGATTTCGGGATGATCGGGAAGTTAATTTTTCGATAAGGTCCAATTGGCTTCCTACTGTTTTAAATTTTTCTTCATCTGATTACTATTTATGATAAATATGGCTTTTATTTGATCACGGATGCAAGTGTAGTGTCCTAACCTCCGCTATTTTGGAGGATAATTTTCCCTTTAAGTACCATAAATCACTTTTTAGTAGATTTTATTTAGTAAATTGGATGATTAAATAATAACAACCTAAACCAATTAAGGGAATTCGAATGAGCTTATGAAGGGATTAAAACTAATTGCGCTGAGCCTGCTTATTGCCGTGCTTTTTAATTTGATCGGGACGAACGAAATCGGGCTAAAGCCTTTTTGGCCGCTCATGTCTTGGACCTATGTATTCCAATTTACCCTATCCATCCTCTTGCCTGTGCTGTTTACACAGGCGCTCCTAAAAGTTTTTTGGACCCATTGGCAGAAGCAATATCCCGATCTGAACCTGCTCGATAACGGCAAGATCAAGACCGAGAGCTTACCCTACACTAAGCGCATCAGGGCGATCTTATATACCGCCGCGGGGACTATATCCATCCACCTGGGTTGCATGTATGTGTTGTTTGATCAAATCGACGGTCAGGATAAGCTGTTTAGCATGTATTGCTTGTATTATTTGCCGTGGGTGAGTACGGGGTTGGTCGCCAATGTAATCGTTGTTTTCCGTAAAGGCAGGCTGTGGTGGCTAACGTCAGAAAACGTAACGGTCTTATTTGAGAAGGAGATTATGGCAAAGCAACATACCGTTGAAAATAGACCAGAAAGCGCAGGACGCGCACAGCTGCCTACGGTATCGGATGCGTATATCGTACCCGGTTTTCTCTTTGACGTGCTCTATAATAGCAGCCCCTTCAATATCGAAAACTTGCAAAAAGATGCAGTACGGATGTTTGATGTACCCTTCTATTTTTCGCAGAAAAGAAAAAAAGAGATCATTCTGATCGACGGCAGCCGTGTGGACGGCAGTCATTTTGTGCAGGAGCTGGAACGGCTGGGGCTCGACAAATGGTATTTCCGTATCAGTAAAACGTGCCGGGTGAATATGATGCTCGTACGTTATCCTGTAGATCCTTATGCAACGCATCTGGAGTTTAGAAAAGAGGTGTTCGATTATCTGCATACAAAGATGTCGGAACTGGAAATCATGAGTCTACTGCTCGTCACGGAATGGATGCGTAAAGAAAAAAAACTAAAGGATTTTATCGATAACCTACATACACTGCGGCATGAGCACTGGGATCGCCTTATACCGCTAAACTGATGCATCCCGCAATTGTAAAACGCGATAGACCGGGCGCGGCAGCCAGCTAGCCTGTTCCCTATAGCACCCATTCTACAGGTGGACTTTGGCCTCTCCAAGTAGGATAAGATGACGTCCAACAATGTGGCACTGCAGCTGAATATTGCCCAGGCGGTAGTCGGTGCGTATCCAAACTTTAGCTCGTATTACAGCAAGATACGTATTACTTTTTTCGGGCGTCTCTCTGATAGATAGACGTTTTATTTAGCTGTTTTTTTGCATTACGTAATTTATCAGTTCCACGCCCTTTCGGCTGACTTGTTGCTCTTGGATAACCCGATATCCGCGGCGCTCAAAAAAGGGCTTTGCCGTAATCGAAGCATGGGTTGTAAATAGATCGCATCCGGCAGCATTTTCTAATTTATTGCACAGTGCAGTGGCAATACCCTGTCCCTGATAGTCTTTGTGCACGTAAAGTCGGTCGAGGTAGCCCGCTGTAGTAATATCACCAAATCCTACAAGCTGATTATTCACCACTGCAACGAAGGTATGGTGCGCCAAAAAGGATTCGTTCCAGGCCTCTAGGTCAAGCTGGCCCGTCGCCCACACATCCAATTGCTCCTGGCTGTAATCCGCTGCGTTGACCTTATGCACTGTATCATAAAATAACTGACTGATCTGTGCCAGATCGGAGGGCTGATAGTGTCGTATTTCCATTGTTTATTTTTAAGGGCTTCAAATTTAAGATTAATTGCTCCATTGCCCAACTTTCTTGGCACTTTCTCCCAACCAAATCCTGCCTTTACAATAATCTTGCTCGTATTGGGCTCAGCTTTTCCTCGTAATAAATTCGAGCAGCGCCCGATGCCGTCCCGATGAAATCCCGATGAAAGCTGGGAGTTGATAGGGAATTGATTGCGTGTTGGCTTTGCAATGCTATCAATTTTTTTGTGCTAGAAAACTCAACGTTGAGATAAATTCGGTCTGTAATCGGTTAGGTTTCTGATGCTTTTCGGTCAGCTGTAAGTCTTTAATTGATTTGCTTTTTGTTGTTGATTTAAAGTTTTTTATGTTTGTTATATTAATTAAATGTGCCGGTATAAAACGGGGTTGGTATAAACTAATGGGAACTATTGTGCATGGAGCAAATGGGGGCTTTAAGGGTAAATCTGGCTCGGTAATCGGAAGTACGTGTATCTCCAAACGATACGCTCGACTATGCCAAGATCAGCATTGCTGATCTTGGCATATATGGGGCCGGGAGCGTAACGGTTTCTTTGGGGGATTGGTCACTTTATTACTTGTTAGAGAAGATATGTAATTCCACAGAATACGATTACCATTCAACACGCTAACTAAAAACAAAATCTCCTGAATGATTAATTTAAAAACATAGCAGTATCAGACATAGAATATAAAAAAATTGTTATCATACTTTTTGGTTTCAATTTGGTAAATTTGGATATCTGCGTTTGCTTAGATGTAAGCTACACAAACATTTTATTGAAAAACAGATAGAACCTTATTGGTTCACCTTTTGTAAAATCTATTTGTATAATCATTAAAAAAATAATATTTACTTTGAATGCGAATAAAAAGAGACGCTCTGTCGCCTCCACTTATAATAAAGAGAGAACCAAATCTAAGCTTATAAAAGCGGTAGGTAAAATACTCATAAAGGAAGGACACCAAAACATCCGGATCAATAAAATCGAAGAAGTTTCAGGGGTAGCTAAAAAAAGTATATATGATTATTTTGGAGGACTTAATGGGTTAATAAAGGCTTATCTTGATCAAGTTGATTTCTGGAAAGTTGTAGAGCATAAATTAGGGACTAAAGAAAATACTGAACTTCCAGATATAAGTGTCGATTTTTTGTTCAATCTTCTAAAAAGCGATTTTCAGTATTTTTTTAAGTCAACAGAAATGCAGAAAATTGTCTTATGGGGAATAAGTGAAAAGAATAAGATCATTCGGATGATGAATGAAGATAGCGAGAAACTTGGCGAACTGATATTTGAGAAAGCTGATGATAAATTCAAGGGGACTGAAGTCGATTTTCGTGCGACTACAGCTATATTTGTTGCTTCAATTTATTATATGGTTTTACATTCTAAAAACAACGGCAGTACTATGTGTGGAATAGATATCTCTACCGAAGCTGGAAAAAACCGCATTTTCAATGCTTTGTACCGTCTGATAAATTTAACATATAAGGATGCTGACGAAAAGTTCTAAATTTCTATTCATTCATTTATTTAAAATATTTTATCTTTTAATCTAAACAACCGATTAGACTACCGCGATAAAGGTTAAGAATAACGTCCAAATTTTGCCCACCATTTAGTGGTAAAATTATATATTTAAGGAATATATTAATTTTCACGAAAATATAACCTTAAATTATGAACCATCAAAATCTTATGGACGCAATTGACCTGAGTATCTCAGAAGGCGTTAAGAGAGGAATACTCCATTTAAACCAAGAAGGCATTCTTACAACGGACAACCAAATCAGAATAAACGGTTCCAACTTAGTAAATTTCACTTCTTGTAGCTATTTAGGCCTTGAGCATGATGTCCGGTTAAAAAATGCGGCAATAGCTGCTGTAGAAAAATATGGAGTACAATTTTCTGAATCTAGGGCATATGTATCTATTGGCCTTTACAGTGAATTGGAAGAACTGATGAGCAAGATTTTTGGATCCCCGACCATTATTGCCCCAACCACGACATTGGCTCACCTATCGGCTATACCAGTGATCTTAGACTCCCGAGATGCAGTAATAGCTGA
Organism: Sphingobacterium sp. UBA3549; assembly: GCF_002376635.1. Lineage (NCBI taxonomy): Bacteria > Pseudomonadati > Bacteroidota > Sphingobacteriia > Sphingobacteriales > Sphingobacteriaceae > Sphingobacterium > Sphingobacterium sp. UBA3549. The sequence goes on from NZ_DFOE01000024.1 coordinate 80,335, forward strand.
CCAACAACTTCATAACTCCGTACTGAGTGGGATAAATGTTTTTCGTGCCAATTGGCCTATTCATTTCGAAGTTCTTCGGCACAATAGGATAGATTTGTTGTTCGAGAGGATTGAAGTCCTCCAGAAAACCCATGATCGAGTGTGGTATTTTGCGGACGGAGTATATTCCATGTTCGGCGATCGATGTCCTTCAGATGAAATCTTCAATCTATTGAATGCATACCCTTCGTTCCATACCTACATTGATGATGCACACAGTATGAGCATAATGGGTAAACATGGAAAAGGATTTATAATTGGTGAACGTGACATTCATGACAGAATGATTGTAGCATCATCTATGGCCAAAGCATTTGCCACCGGTGGGGGAATCCTGGTACTCCCGAATAAAGAAATCGCAAGGAAAATAAGGGCATGTGGAGCGCCCTTTAATTCTTCAGGACCATTGCAGCCAGCCACTCTTGGAGCCGCTGTAGCCTCAGCTAAAATTCATCTATCGGAGGAGATTTATGCGCTTCAAGCTGAATTAGTAAGTAGAATAAAATATGCTAATTCTCTTTTTAAGGAAACATCATTACCGGTGATTTCGAATTTTGATTCGGGAATATTTTTTATTGGTACATCGAGATCGGAACTCGCTTACATCATTATGGAAAAAATGATGAAGAGGGGATTTTTTTTGAACATCGGTGTATTTCCAGCTGTTTCTAAGAATCATTCCGGTATAAGATTTACAATAACTGTGTTACAGTCTTATGAGCAAATAGAGATGATGATTATGATCCTAAATGAAGTGTTTTTAGAAACATTAAAAGAGCATCAGTACACAATCAACCAGATCTATAGTGCATTTAAGGTCGTAGCCCGATTGGACGATCGGCCAAATGGTGAATTCCTGAGTTAACATTTACCACCATTTGGTGGTAAATTACACACTATTTAGTGATATTGATACATGAAAAAAAATAGATTTTTATGTTTTTTTATAATTTTAAAAATCTTTAAATCAAGTGTTTATGTGTGAATTTCAAAATAGAAAAAAATAAAAAAAATTTCTTTATTGACCATTTGGTAAAATATATGTATAATTGTTTATTATACTCCTAAATATATGGAAAGAACCAAATCCAAACCGACCAAAAGAGTTAGAATAGTCTATATGCAGTTTATTCTACTTCTGACAATTGCTGCGATCTCATGCTCAAGAGACCATGACGTCATTGACGAAACGGAATCACAAAACCAATTTGTTGGCGAAATATCTCTTTCAGACGACGAAATTACTGGTCTCAAATATGCGGAACCTAAAGAAATTTCTGAGGGACAGGCCATACAAATAGTTAACGATTTCCAATTGAAATTTCAAAAGGATCCGCTGACGAAATCATTTAACAATACCGCTTATTCAATAATAAAAAAGACCTTTATTGATAAGGAAGGTACACCTTTAAAGAATAAAACCTTGACGAAAGGTAATTTTGAGGATCAAATGCCCGTATATGAAATATTAATAAGCACGAATGGAACAAAGTCTATCGCCTACGTTGCCGCAGATGAGAGAATTTCAGATATCATCGCAATTGTACCTACAAAAAATGGTATTTCTCTTAATGATGTATCAATCGACCCAATGTTGCAACTTTCCCAACAGACTCATGCTAAAAATGTTTCAAAACTGAACAATACCGTTGATTCTATCAATGCTATAACCTTAAAAAAGTTAAAAGACAAGTTTGGTACATTGCCAAGGTCAAATGTTTATCAGTCTTTAAAAAGAAATATTAAAACTACATCGAATAAATCGGTGGAAACGAAGAGTATGGTGCAGGGTACTATAAATAATCTCCTTTCACAAGTAGGCCCTCTAATGTATACTTTTTGGCATCAAGATTATCCTTTTAACGACCAAATGGCACCAAGTACTGATTGCGGAAAATATTCCGCAGGATGTATGGTAGTTGCTATCAGTCAAGTTATGGCATATTATAGACCGAATTTTAGTATAAAAGTTAATAATGCAACAACGCCACTCAATTGGAGTTTAATAACCAACAATTATAATGGAACTGATGCGTATGGGGAAGACTACCAATTTTCTTTATCTGCCAAACCTCATGTAACAGGTTTAATTAAAGCGATTTATGATCAAACTGGAACATCACCTTCTTGTTCCGGATCTTCAACTAATGCTTCAACTGGCATAAACTTCATGAAACAGTATTTCACTTTCAATAACTCTTCGAATCATACTCCTGGAATAAATATGAGCGATATAAAAAGCTCTTTGGATATGAATAGGTTGGTCTTTGCGACAGGGAAAAGAATACCTACTGGTGAAAGCCAAAAAGTAGGTCACGCATGGGTTGTGGATGGATATGCGGTAACAGAGTTAAATCCAGGGGAGTCAATTGTGGGTAACAATGTTTGGCAGCGTTATAACATGTATTTGCATGCAAATTTAGGTTGGGGGAGACCAATTATTGGTTGGTTTACAAATTTACATGGCACAGGTTGGTATTTGGTCGGTAAAGACAACAATGGATCACTGAGCTTTCAAGCGAATCAGGAGCAAGACTATAATATTGATCTAACATTTTACTCAAATATTGTTAAAAAATAATTTATTAAACCAAATATAATATTATGAAAAAGCACATTAGAAAAATCTGTGTCGTCATTCTTGCAATTATGGTTGTTTTTGCGGCTTGTCAGAAATCGTCCGAGCCTAAGAATAACGAAACGATAGAACGCAAAGATCCCAAAAAAGAATTTGGAAATTTTACTCCTTATACAATAAAGTATTATGATGACAATAATAGGGTAGATATCCATTTTGTGGAGACTCCGATGGTCTTTACCCTCAATCTTAAGGAAAAAAATAGTCATTCTTATCTGGAAATAGTCAAGAGTTCCATTAAATCAGCAACTCCTGTCCTTGTAAGCACTTATGAGGGTGGTATGATCGGAAGTAAAATTGAGATTGCCACAGTTGAAAAATCAACAGATGCCGTAATTGAAAAATTTAAGAAAGAAACATATTCGCCCGATGCGACGCCTTTATCAAAGGAAAGTGACATTGTACCAATGCCGAGTGAAGCAGTTATGAATACCGTTTTTAATCAATGTAAAAATGACCCTGACCAATCTTTCGCCTTCAAACCTGACGGCTGTTATGCACGTGCACATAAGATGATGGCTGTAATCAGCCAGAATGGTTATATGAGTGGTAAACAATTTGTTTATGGAAATTTGGCCGTAAATATAGGCGGTGGTTGCTGCCAAACTTGGGGTTGGCATGTTGCTCCCCTAATAAGGTTCAGGAATGCTGCGAATCAAATTGAAGTTAGAATCTTCGACCCTTCGGTTTCAAGCACACCACTGACAAAAGCTCAATGGGAGACATTAATCACAAGTTCCTGTACATCTGGATCAGGTATCGCATTAAGATTTTTAGCTAGACCGGAGGTATATAACAGAAATCCGAATACTGGACAGACAACAACTGACAACAATCTTACAAAAACATTCTGCACATTGAATTTATATAAGCAATATTCAGGTGGATGTATGGGACTTCCTCCAGGGGCTTGTTCTTGGTAAGAAAATATGATCAAAATGTATATTAGCCTATAACAAGTTATGAAATTTATTTTAATATCCACCCTACTTTTAGCGCTATTCTTTTCAACAGGCTGCTCAAAGGACAATGATAACCATATTCCTGAAGAAGTTCTTGTTGAGAAAATTTCTGGAACCATTCCCAAGACGATTGATCTGAATGGAAGGAAGATTGAAGATTGGTTAATTTCATATGGTAATTATAACTACAATACCCAATTAATAGGTTCAGAAGTCATGGGAACAGCTATAGGAACAGGGTATAACAACCTTTATCGAGCCTCTATTTTATTCGCCCCAAAAGATTGGCGAAATGAATTGGGTGAAATTCCATTGGTCAAATCATTGCCGCCTAGCAAGCCAAACTTTAAAAATCAGAATACATTGGATTCAATTTTATGGGCGGATATTCTTTACGCAAATTATGATGGCGAAAAAGTTTCTGAAATCAATGGGCTTGAATTTTCGCATGCTAATGCCCTGTGGGATTTCCACTTGGATGGGTTCCCAGAAGGAACAACCATTAAATTAACTCAATTGGCAAAGGGTGAATTTCTACCCTATAAGAAAGGTGATGGAAAGTTTCAATATGTTATGATGGGAAACTGGTGGACACCCGACCATTCAAAACAGTATATTTTAGCATATGTAGAAAATGAAATATACAAAATTGAACTGGATATGAACAAAAAGAACACGATCTATCGATTTGAACTCCATTTCGATAAATTAACTAAAACTCTAGTCATCAAAGAATTGAAAGAAGCTGTATGGAGCGATGAGCCTTGGCCTGAAGATTCAGAAATTTCCAAAAACTTATGACACAACTCAAGACATATATTTTCATCGTTCTATCTTTTATTATCATAAATGGTTGTGAGAAGTCCAATGATAAACCGCAAGAAGAGTTTGAGCATGGGATCCTTATATATATTGGGGCCAACAACAATCTTCATTATGATGCCATTAATACAATTGAGAAGATAAGGGAAGGTGCAAAATCACTGAAGAAGGATCAGGCCATTGTTGTTTATGCTAAAACTCAATCAATCTCTACACTACTAAAAATAACTAGGTCTGATAACGGGGTGAAGATCGATACCCTTAAGAACTTCAGTTCAGAAAATTCATCGAATCCAAATTTTTTGAAAGGAGTGGTCGAAATTACAAGAAACTCCGTTAGGGCAAAAAAATATGGATTAGTGCTATGGTCACATGCAACTTCTTGGATCCCCCCCACAAATTCGAAAACCAAATCTTTTGGATCTGACGACTTTCAGGAAATGGATATTAAAGACCTCAAATCAGCTTTGCCGGGGAAATGGGAGTACATTATGTTTGACGCCTGTTCCATGGCAAGTATTGAAGTATGTTATGAATTGAAGGATATAGCAAAGTTTATCCTTGGCTCTCCTGCGGAGGTTCTGAGCACGAGCTTTCCTTATGATGTTATTCTGATGGATCTGTTCAAAGGTGAGGAAGGGCTTGTAAGGGTCTGTTCTAAGTTTATGGAATATTACCGGAAACAAACGGGCCTATATGCCTCTGCTACAGTATCTCTCATAGAAACATCGCAGCTATCAGATATAGCCTTACATACACAACGCCTATTGCAAATGAAAAAGCCAGTAGAAGACTTCAATAGAAGCAAAATTCAATCGCTGGATTTTGATAATATAGGCGATGTGCCGGCTTATGATTTTATAAGTTTTCTAAAACAAAACTTTGAAGAAAGTGAATATGGCGAGTTAGCGCATTCGATCGAAAAATCGATCCTTTTTAAAGACCATACATCTGAATTCTTTAACTTTCCGATTAAGGAATATTGCGGACTCAGTATTTACCTGCCTGAAAAAAATGATCCATATCTAAATTATTATAAAACCCTACTTTGGTCAGGGGACAGTAAATGGCACCAATTATTTTAAATTATAATTTATTTTATGAAAAGAACCCTATCAGTATTACTTCTTATTTCGTTAATGGGATGTAATAAGACAAAACAAGAAATTCAAATAGAAGCACAGGATAAAGTAAATCTTACGCCAGTTGAATACAAGAGCATATTCATAAATGAGGGTGATGTAATCAACAATGAAAATATTGGTAAGTTACTTCAAGATTTTTCGGAACAAACCATAGACCCAAATTTGAAGACTAAGACCTCCAAATCAGTAAAAATTGTAAAGATGGAACCATTTAATGTAGGTACCAAATCAAGCTCTTCAATTAATACAAAATCTTTATTGAATGTTCTTTCTGTTTCTGAAAATGGGGATTCGACGTCTTCTTTGATTTCGGTAGATGCGAGATTACCTGCTGTATTAGCTTATATCAAAGGTAGTAGAGCCATAACCGAGAATAAAGCCCCCGAAGCTGTCTCCTTAATGTTAAATGCAGCATTGAAATCTTACGAGGATAAATTAAATGTAGCAAATAATCAAAGGGATTCGATTAAACTAGCAACAATATCTAAAATTTCTCAGAAAACGTCAATACCTAAAGAAGATCTAAGCCCTGAAAAGATAAAGTCCCTCATTTCTGTCAAAACAGAGATTGGAACAAAGTCTCAAATGCTCAAAGACCCTAGAGATCTGTATACAAGTTGGGTTGTTATTAATAATTATATCCCATTTTTGAGAACCTCTTGGGGGCATGCTATGCCATATAATCGATTAATGCCACAGACCTGTACAAATAATTGGCTTTGGGATTATAGATTCCCAATACCTTCATCTGCTGTTGCAATTGCTCAGATTCTTGCATTTTATAAACCGGCTGTTACAATGAATGGTATGACAATGGACTGGACTTATTTGACTGTAAATAAAGAGATCCATGAGGAAACCGATTATTTTGGAACCTATGTTCAAGATCCATTGTTACGTAGAAATATGGTAGCCGAACTCATGAAAGGAGTTATCGCTAATTGTAATATAAGTTATACTTGTACTGGAAGCTCAATGACAATTACTCCAGTAAAGAATTATCTCGCTACTTTTCAGATCACAACAGGAGCAGAAACTGGACTCACATGGCCACCTATTAGAAATTCAATAGCTGATTTTAAACCAGGCCTGCTTTATGGTCAGACTGACGCAGGTCAAGGCCATTTTATGGTCGTTGATGGGGGTATGCTGATGAGAACAACTCCAACAGACTATATTGATTTTCATTTCGTACATGTTAATATGGGGATGGGGGAAGCATATAATGGTTATTATTTGCAAGGTGACCAAAAGTTAGAGCCAGGTTTTGCAACTTTTACCAAAAACTGGAAATTACTTCCTTCGATCACAAAGAATTATACAAATTAATCACCAACTTCTGAACACCTAATTGATACGCTATAATATTTCAATTCTGGTCTTAAGATGTTAAGTCAGAACTTCATAAAAAGACAAGAAAGGATCAAATTTACAATGAACTGCGGTACTTTCTTGTTTTTTATTTGTGTTTCTCTAGATAGCACCACTCCAAAATCTGATTAACTGCTTTGAATATCCTAGTTTTACCTTCTTCTGTTTTCAAATCGATCTCACACATTTTCACTCCCGAAGTTTTAGCATGTAGCACCATATAATATATGGCAGATACCAGAATGGTATTTATTGCCCTAAAATCTACATCGGTACCTTTAAAATCTTTATCTGTTAATTGAAAGATAACTTTTCCAAATTCTTCCCGCTCTTCGATCAACTTTTCCAATGATGTATTTTTTTCACTAATACCCCATAAAATTACCTTTTGCATCTCTACAGATTTTTCAAGATAGTGGAAATTGTCCTTTAGTAAGGAAAGCATACTTTCTTTTGATATTGAAGATGTTAAATTATATGCATTTTCATTAAAATCTCTTTTTCGTTGATTCCAAAAATCAACTTGATCTAAATATGCTTTGGTAAGCCCATCAAGTCCATTAAAATAATTATATATTAATTGTTTACCAACCCCTGCTGTTTCTGCAATCCTGTTAATTTTAATAGCATGAAATCCCTCTTTGCGTAATAATTTTCCAACTGCATTAATCAATTTTTGCTTTGTTTTTTCTTTGTTTCTGATGATAATACCTTTTGCCATTTAATACTCTATATTTAATGTAGCTCGAAGAGCTTGTTTAACAAAGATAAGCTTTAGAATCATCATTAAGACTCACACTAAAATTGTTTAATAAAAACTGAACATATTCGATTTTTTAACATTCCCGTTTATGTAAGCCGGATCTTCATCAAGACACCTTCATCATCCGTCAAAGGAACCTGGCAGGTCGTTTAAAGCACAAGAAAGTGCCAACTGCCATAAAAAAGCCATGCCTGGGCATGGCTCAATGCTATCAGTTGTAGTTAACTTAGGCAGTCGATGGGGAATTAAAATACTTCCTTCGGAACCAAAAAGCCAGATTGACCAATGCAATCAAGGCTGGAACTTCAACCAATGGGCCAATAACGCCGACAAAAGCCTGCCCGCTATTAATACCAAATACGCCGATGGCAACCGCTATAGCCAGTTCAAAGTTATTTCCTGCGGCAGTAAAAGCAATTGCCGTACTCTGTGCATAATCTGCGCCCACTTTCTTGCCAGCGATAAAGCTAACAACAAACATCAACGCAAAGTAAATCACCAGGGGAACAGCAATGCGCAGTACGTCGACAGGAAGCTGGAGGATCATTTCCCCTTTAAGGCTAAACATGACAACAATGGTGAACAGCAAAGCAATCAGTGTAACCGGAGAGATAAATGGAATAAAACGCTCCTGAAACCAGTTTTCACCTTTTAATGCTATTAGCCCATACCTACTGAAGATTCCGGCAAGGAAAGGAATACCCAGATAGATGCCAACGCTTTTTGCAATCTCCATAATTGATATATCAACGGAGAGCCCAGACACGCCAAACAGCGGAGGCAATACAGTAATGAACAGGTAAGCGTAAAGACTGTACAGCAATACTTGAAAAATACTGTTGAGCGCAATCAGACCAGCAGCATATTCTCTGTTTCCAGCAGCAAGTTCGTTCCAGACCACCACCATTGCGATACAGCGGGCCAGCCCGATCAGTATCAATCCTGTCATATATTCCGGATAACCATTCAGGAAGAGGAGGGCCAAGGCAAACATCAATACCGGACCGATAATCCAGTTCAGCAACAGCGAGGTTCCCAGCACCTTAATATTCCGGAAAACCTTTCCAATATGTTCATAGCGTACTTTGGCCAACGGCGGATACATCATCAGGATCAGACCGACTGCCAGCGGAATATTTGTTGTTCCGCTGCTGTAACTGTTCACCCAGGTCGAGAACGATGGAAAGAATTTCCCGAACATGATTCCAACGGCCATTGCCAAAAAAATCCATAATGTAAGGTAGCGGTCAAGAAATTTAAGTTTCGATTGCATAGGCTAGCATTTAATAGTATAGAATACATAAAACATCGCTGTTGCGATCTGAAGACTCCGCTGTTCGTAAACCTGTGTCTGCTGCGGCGTTCCGTCTGATACCTTGGGATCTTCAAAAGTAAGGGGTATGCGCTTTTCTGCACCGGCAATGTAAGGACAACCACTGTCCGCCTGGGAGCAGGTCATAATTGCCGCAAATTCAGTTGATGGGTTGAACGGACTGTCATACTTTTTTGAAAATCCGATCATGGGCACAGCATTGTCGCTGTTCTTTATAGCATATACCGGATTATCGCCGTCAGCAATAGTTAAGATCTGAAAGCCCTGGGCTGTCAATGTTTCTGCAACCTGTGGGAAAAGCGCCGTTTCTTCTGTACCACCGGAGTAGCAGCAGACATTCGGTATCTTGAAATAAGTGGCGGCAGTTTGCGCCCAAATCTGGGCCAAATGGCTCCGGCGTGAGTTGTGGGTACAGATAAAGTTCAGGTTTATGGGTTGCTTAGTTGTTACCTTCTGCTGGATATAATCTATCAGAAGCTGTAACGACGCTTCGCGCTTTTCACTGCGCTCTTCACCAGCGAACTGGTCCCATCCCAACTGTGCGATCGTATTGGATAATCTAGGGTACATCACGATAGTTTATGGTTTAACAGCATCCCGAACCCGGAGTGCAGCAGGATGATTGATTGACCGATAGCTCAATAAGCTTCTTTTTTTGTTTTTCAACGGGAATACCACAGGCATCCTCAGCAAGGCAGGCAGTTGTGCGGCTTTTTAAAACAAAAGTCTTCCCATTGAAATCAAGTCCATATTTACCGATGGTATCAAGCTGATATTCTACTTCGATCTCCGCATCTTCCATTCCCAACTTTTCTTCCGAAAGGTTAATAATGTGGAGCAGCTTGGCGGGTTTCAGGCGGTGATCATAATCATCGGCATTCCAAAGCTGAAAGTTTACCGTTTTCTCCTGACGGACAACACCGCCACAGTCAATAAAATTTTTTGTGATCTGGCCCACTTCGGTTACGTGGAAGTGCTCGGGAACCAATGTTCCGTTATCCAATTGGAATTCAATAGTTTCCAGTGTTGGTAGGATTTCTTTAATTTCGGATAGTCTCATGGTATTCAATTTAAATTAGTGTAATTATATATTGCAATATTACGATATTGATAATTAAAAAAAAGTGCTACAGACAGCAGCTATTTACTTTTACTTCCTGGTTGAAAAACGTATTGAAATTGCGCTGCACCGACTTCCATACCGCTTCGTCAATACAATAGCAAACAGACTTTCCTTCAATAGTGCCCTGAATAATACCTGTAGCTTTGAGTTCCTTTAGATGCTGCGAAATGGTTGCCTGGGCAAGTCCCAGTTCATCCACAAGATCATTGCAGATACAAGCTTTCTTATCTATAATGTACTGAAGTATGGCAATCCTAGCAGGATGGCCCAATACTTTGAACGCTGAAGCCACTTTATTCTGCTCGTCCGTAAAAATCTCTGTCTTGGTAAGTCCCATAGTGAAGCTTATTTAATATTGCAATATTACGATATTAATAGGTGAAATACAAACTGATATAAAAAATGTCACTTAATTCGGTTCGCTCGGTTTTGCCATTATTTCGCCAAAATATTCAAAAAAAGAGGTCCGCAAGGTATTTCAACCCAAAAGTACTGGCTCATTTTTTTTCTTGTGGTATCTCTTCTACCAGAATTTCATTTCCGGCCGCATCGTAATACGCGCAGGTCATTTTGTCGAGAAAGACCGTCCATTTTTCGATACCGCATGTCGCACACATCGCTATAAAAGTGGCGTAATCTGTTTTGCCCTGTTGATGTTCTTTTAGCGCTTTCTTAAAATGTTCCGCATCGACAGTAAGACCAAGGGTTAATGGCTCATGGCTAGCTGCTGAGCTGGTTTTGAAATGATTATCCCCATAATAATCGGAATGGCCATCCGCAACAAAAACGTCGTAAGCGGTAACACCCAATTTTTTGATGTCCCGGATATAGGCCGGGAAGTCCGCGCCTGATTTTACCCTGCTATGAGCAGCCTTTAGTTGTGCTATTGTAAACATGTTTTCTTAATTGTGTGCGTTAAAGACCTGTGAAATATACTCCCATTCAGTTGTGAAGTAATGAAACAAAAGCATCAAATCGCCAAAACGGTGTTGTTGAGGTTATGTTATTTTTTAGTAACTTGATCGAACTAAAGATAAGGAAAACAGACTTAAAATAATGCTTGAACAGTTTAAAAAACACCTGGATAAATTTATAAAAATTTCCGATGATGAATTTGTCGATATCACCCAATATGTTGAGCTGCAACGCTTAAAGAAGAAAGAAAACATACTGACCGAAGGACAGATCTGCAAAGCCAATTATTTTGTGCTGGACGGAATTCTGCGAAAATTTTTCATTAACGAAAAGGGGGTGCAGCAGACCACTGAATTTGCGATCGAGAACTGGTGGATGACAGAGACCTTCTCTTATATCAATCAGACAGCCACAGAGTTTTACATCCAGGCCGTACATCCAACGCAGCTTCTGGTCATTCGCCAGCAAGCCTATGATGAACTGCTCGAGAAGCATCCGGCCCTGGAAAAGTATTTTCGCATGGTGTACCAAAAAGCGTATGCCGCAGCGCAGATGCGTATCAAGTTCCTTTATGAATACTCTAGGGAAGAGCTATACCTTCATTTTCTCAAAGACCAGCCGGCCTTTCTCCAGCGCGTACCGCAATATCTTGTGGCGTCCTATCTGGGCTTTACTCCCGAATATCTCAGCGAAATACGCAAAAAAAATCTTTCTTAAACCCGTTTAAGTTTTTCCGGCTTTTCATTTCCCAATTTTGTAGAAGCAAAACAAAAAATAAGAAACATGGAAAAACGAATCAACATCAGTACGTCAGAACCACAGGGCTATAAAGCCATGTTGGGATTGGAAGGTTATCTTTCCAAAATTGACATTTCAAAAACGCTTAAAGAGCTCGTCAAAATTCGTGCATCACAGATCAACAACTGTGCATACTGTATCAACATGCACACCAAGGATGCCATTAAAAACGGTGAAAGACCAGAGCGTATCTTTATATTGAGTGCCTGGCGGGAGGCGACCAAATTTTTTACCGAAGAGGAGCAGGCCATACTGGCAATGACAGAGGAAATAACCCTTATACACCAGCAGGGATTAACTGAAGAAACCTACAGCAAGGCGGTTCAGTTTTTTACTGAGAACCAGATCGCTCAAATCATTATGCTCATCGTAACCATCAATGCCTGGAACCGTATTGCCGTAAGTACGCATCTGCAAATAGAAGATTAATGATCAGAAAAACAGGGAGCTGTCGCAATAAAAGAGAAGTATTGCTTTAGCTCCCTTTATTTAAATCACAGCGGTATTCAGTTCCCAGTCCTCAAAATGAATCTTGCCGGCATGGTATGCTCCGGCAGGTACAAGCAATGATTTAGGAACAACAAGATGCATATATTTGCTGTCCTCGTCGGAAACTACCCTTATGTGCTTCCCGGTGATCGCGATATATTTCGCGACAAAATCGTCCATATTGGCCTTTATGGGCCCCGCAATCTCGACCGTACCATTTTTAGGCTCCTCGAGTGCAAACTGCACAATGTAGTCTGTGACATCTTCTACGGCAATGGGCTGGTAGTCGATCTTGGAAACAAATACCTCGTCTCCCTGGCCCTGCACGGCAATGATGGCATCGGTATGCTCATAAAATTGTGTCGAACGAATGATGGTATAAGGTATTCCGGACTGCTTGATATTGTCTTCCTGATATTTCTTGGCGCGAAGATAGCCGATCTCTGGCGCGTCGTCCGTTCCGACAATGGAAAGTACGAGGTGATGCCTGATGTTTGCAGCCAGCTCTGCTGTTACCAGATGCTTTCCTGCGGTCTTAAAAAAGTGGATGGCATTTTCTTCTTCCGGAGAGGAGGAATTGGAGAGATCGATCACGATCGCTGTATTTTCCAGCGCCTGGGAGAGACCTTCTCCCGTCATGAGATCCACGCCATGTGATGGCGAACCAATGACCACCTGATGACCAAGGTTGGCCAGTTTTTTTGTGACCAGCCTTCCAGTAAGACCCGTACCACCGATTACTAAGATTTTCATAGCTGAGCGATTTAAATTTACAACTTATTTATACTGCAAAATTGATCAAAAAATGAACGCCGGTAAACTGACAAACAAAGGTAAAAGGTGGACAAAAAAAGAAGCCGTGTTTGAGTTGAATAGTATAAGGTTGTCTAATCCAGTTCCGCATTGGAACGTAGTGTCTTTCTGTAATCGCCCGGGGATAGCCCAGTTTTTTTTGTGAAAAGCCGGATAAAGTACTTGGTGTCTTTATAGCCTAGCTGCACCGCAATTTCTTTAATACTTAATCGCGAATAATAGAGGAGGCGCTGTGCTTCGCTCAATATTTCCTTCTGGATCAATGCGGATGCGGATAAGCCCGTAACCATTTTAACAACATCGTTTAGGTGGGCCACGGAGATGTTTAACTGCTGGGCATAGTCCGATGGACGTTTAAGGTTGCGGTAATTGCCCCTGACAAGATTTCTGAATGCGTTGGCTATACTCATAACCCGTGGGCTATGACTGATGGAGCCGGTGGCCAATTTGCGATCGTGACAAATTACCGCCTGGGCTATAAAAGCTGAAAGCAAGGGTTGCTGCACTTCCTGATAGGAAGTATTGTTTATGCTGTGCAAATTTATTAGCGAATCGAGCACGGACGTAAACCATTGTTGCTCGGGCGCTGAGAGGGTCAATATAATGGTTTCATGTAAAGCTGCATCAAGAATGTCCTTGGCTGAGCGGGTTGTATGACGGCCTTCGAACGACATGTAATAACCCGATGCCTCTAATGTGCTGGTGATCTGATGAACCTGATGCGGCGGGCAGATAAAAAGTGTTCCCGCAGGCATGGTGAGCGGTTCAAAATCAAATAGGACTTCCAGCTGACCAGCCTCCACAAACATGCAGGTATAGTGGTCGTGCCGATGCGGATCTAGCGCTTCTAAGATGCCCGGAGTGGTACCATCCCATAGCCCAACAGCCATACTGCTGCTGGAATCCATGCTGTTCACTAAAATAGGATCTCTTTTTGGCATGCGTCGCAATTTTAAATTCAAATGTAGTTCATATCCTTTAATAATTACGAGCGATGGGATTTTATGTGATGTAATCTCGTATAAACTTATGCGTTTAATTTTGAGTAGACCACGGTATCGAGAAATTTGCCGTTATAATATTCATTTTCTTTGAAATAAGCTTCTCTTACAAAACCGCATTTTTCGAGTACTGCGCAGGAAGCTATATTCTCCGGATCGACTAACGCTTCGATGGAATGAAGTCCCATCGCTTCAAAGCCGTAGTTAACTACCGCCGCAATTGCTTCAGTGACATAGCCCTTCCCCTGAAACTCCGGAAGCAGCATATAGCCAATCTCTGCGCGATAATGCTCAGGTTTAAGGTAGTAAAAGCCTATTGTGCCAATCAGGGTAGGGTCACCCTTGATGCTGATCTTCCAATTGATCATTTCATTGCTGGCTATTTTCTCATCCGTCAGGCGAAGGAACTCGGCGATCTCGTCTGGCGAAGTTGCCACAGGGCGCGGAATGTACTTCATGATCTGTTCGTCAGAACGCAAGCGGTAGAGCTGCGGTATATCCGTTGCATCTGCCCGCCTGAGGGTTAGCCTTTCGGTGTGTAGCGCAGGAAATGAGGAGAAATTCAGTGTTAACATGGCTAGTTTATTATAATGTTGTGCTATGCTCTAATACTTTAGACGATAGCTGATTCAACTGCAATGATAATAAAAACAGTATTAAATCCAGCTGTTAATTTAAATTTTAAAATAACTAAGCGGCCTTCTGGGCTTCTTTTTTTGAAGGCAAGCCCCTTAAATTGCTGCCGTCACTCGAACTGATTTTGAAATACTCAATTAACGATAGCATCGATAAAACGGCTATTAACTGCAGCGCCAAACTAAAATCGCGCATCTGATAAACCGTATCCTGGTAGTAACTGCTTGCCAGGTGCAGCGTTACTGCGCCTAGCGCGATACCCATACCGAGCGCCATTTGCTGCGCCGTATTGTACAGGGTATTGGCATTGCTCATCTTTTCATTCGGTACGTCAGCGTAAGCCAACGTGTTGAGACTCGTAAATTGAAGCGAGCGTGTCAGTCCGGAAAAAAAGAATACGATGGCCACCAGCCAAATCGGTGTCTGTATGGATAGCAGCGAGAGCCCGGCAGTGACGAGCGTCAGGATAATACCATTGCCGATTAAGACTTTTCGGAAATCATATTTCCGTGTGATCCACATGGCTACAGGCTTCATGCTCATACTGCCCAGCATGTTGGCCATGTAGAGCAGACCGGCATGGAATGGGCTCAGTCCAAAACCGAGCTGCAACATCAGGGGCAATATAAAGGGCGCCACATTGATCACCATCCGCGTGATCGAACCCGAATACACCGTAATCCGGAAGGTCTTTACTTTAAGGATACTGTAATCGATCAGCGGATATTTGATGCGTCTGGAGTGCCATACGGCGACGGCCATAAGCGCAAAACTTGCAACAATGGTCACAAGCGGTTTTGTATAATTGCCGTTGGCAGCACCGATCATTTCGGTCCCCAGCATAATGCCGGCAAGACCGATACCGCTGATAAAAAAGCCGACGATATCAAGCGGACGGCTACTTTCTGAATCCATCGCCGGGATAAATTGATGCACTGCCCACAGCGCAAATACGCCGACGGGTACATTGATAAAGAAAATCCAATGCCAGGTAAAATAGGTAGTGAAAAATCCGCCCAGTACAGGACCAATAATAGGGCCTAATAGTCCGGCCCAGGCAATATAACCGATCGCTTCAACCAGATCTTTCTTTTGGGTGTGCTTTAGTACGATGAGACGTCCCACAGGCACCATCAGTGCGCCGGCAGTACCTTGGCAGATGCGTGCCAGGACAAAGGCTGTTAAGCTGGTACTGAGCCCACAGGCGATCGACGACAGGATAAACCCTATAATCGCCATATTGAACACTTTTTTTGCGCCATAGCGGTCCGCAATCCAGCCACTGATCGGAATAAATACAGCCAACATAACGGTATAAGACGTAATACCAGCGCTGAGGTGCACTACATTTGTCTCAAAATCATGAGCCATTTTGGGTAAGGCCGTGGATATCGCTGTGGTGTCGAGCATCTCCATAAGCAGCGTTCCCCCGACAATGAGCGATATGATGCGTGATTCTTTCTTCATTTTGCTCTTCTTCAATCCCGAACGGGAAATATTTGCCACAAAAGTAAGCGTATCGCATCAAAGAAAAGTCATGTAAAGGCTATTTTTACCCGATAGTAATGGGGTTGCTTTCTCGCAGCAATCGGTTGGAAGGAATTTGGATTTTAGATTTTTTCAATGATTTTTGATATTTATTAAAAAAAGTTTAAATTTATGTCACTTTACTATTACTAATCTATCTGTAGACTTGAAAACAATATCGATCACTAGTGAAGAGGATCTGTTACAGAAATTACGGCGTGGCGATAGGGAAGCATTTAAAGAACTTTACGATTTATACCACCGCCGTTTAACCTTAAAGCTTGTTTACCTGCTCAAATCCGAGGAGTTAGCACAGGATGTGCTTCAGGATATTTTTGTGAAAATATGGGAAATCCGTGAAACCATAGACCCCAGCGGTAACTTCGGAGGCCTATTGTATAAAATGGCTGCTAATTTGGCGAAAAATGTTTTTCGTAAAAGCATCTATGATCAGCTCATGCGCAGCGAGTTTGCCAAAAACGACAGCTATTCACCTTTTGAGGATCTGGACGATGCATCCAACGCAAAGACCATTTTAAATATCGCCCTCGACAGGTTAACGCCTAGGCAACGCGAGGTGTACTGCCTGCACAAGATTGAAGGGATGAGTTACCGCGAAATAAGCAAGCTGTTAAGCATCAGTGATTCGGCCATTAACCATCACATCCAGCAAGCCAATAAGCAGCTTAAAGAGCTGTTGAAAACAGATCGTTTATTAATCATGCTATTGATTTCCTTTTTTAATAGCTTTTAATGTTGTAAACCTAAGTTTTTGCGGATGATAACGTTATAATTATCTATAATGTGGAGCTCTGTTAATCTTTTATAGCGCTAAAAACCCTCAATTTTACGTTTTCTTTTAATTTTTTTAAAATATTTTCATTTCGGGGTGCTATTTTTCCTTTTTGGCGTGTATTCATTGTATAAAGGCCCTAGAATAGGGGGCTAAAAATAACAAGCACACCAAAAATGAGAAACCTATTTCTGAAATATCTTAACAATACAATCAGTGCAGACGAACTAAAGACCCTCTGCCACTATTGTCAGTTAGATGAAAATGATGCAGAAATTGATGTCCTTATCAAGGAATATTTCCAAACGGAATCTTCTGCGGATGATGCAGTAGTCTACCGCAATTTGGAAAAACAACGCGAGGACTCCTGGGAAAGCATAGAAAAACGGCTGAAAGTTGACCGGGCACCAAAGCGGCTGACGCGTTCCTTCACGTTTAAATTGAGTATTGCCGCCAGCGTATTGATTTTGGGTTCTTTTTCTTTTTACATGATGGGCCGGCTAAAACCGGACAAAACACAAGTAATCGAACTGCAGGACCTGCAGTCGAATCGGCAGCAGGCAAAACTTATTGTTTCGGATGGCACCGTTTACGATTTGAATGGAAAAAATCACGAGGTGATTTCCGATGAGAGCGGTATACGCTATAAAAATGGGGATACGCTTGCCAAGGTAACTTCAAGCAAATTGGTGACGTTATTGACGCCTAGAGGCGGGAACTATACGCTGACACTGGAAGATGGTACGCGTGTATGGTTAAACGCGCTGTCGTCCTTAAGATACCCTATATCCTTCAATGGTGTAAAGGAACGCGTCGTCGAACTGCAGGGTGAAGCTTATTTTGAAGTTGCCCACAATAGCAAACAGCCCTTTATCGTCAATACCGCCATACAGAAAGTGAAGGTGCTGGGCACATCATTTAACATCAATGCCTACGCAAATGAAAATAGGACCATTACGACCTTAGTAACTGGGCGTGTTCAAATCAACGATAAATCGGATCGTAAATTACAGGTGTTGGCCCCGCTGCAGCAAGCGAGCAACAACGGCACATCGGTAGCGGTGGAAGATGTGGATACTGATCTTTACACGGCATGGAAAGAAGGTACGTTCAGGTTCCGGTCAACCCCTTTGCCCGATGCACTGCGGCAGATTGAGCGTTGGTACGATCTGGAAATTGATTATAAAGATATCCCCGAAAATATTAAAATACATGCTTCGATTTCTCGGGATAGCAATCTCTCAACCGTATTACATGCATTGGAAAAGATTACAGGTTTAAAGTTTAATGTAAAGGGAAGGAGTGTGCATATGATGAAATAAAGGACTATACATTTTGAATCGGTTCTTGAAAAAATTGTTGATGGTGTGGGGACACCACCAACATATAGATCCGATATCTGACGACATTGAAACAACTATCAAAAATCTAATCATTACAAAATTATGAATTATTTCCTTTTCCACAAGGGTAAGGGGAGCTGTGTATTGCCTCGGAGGTATGATCAACTAGCCATTCCATATACATTTCCAAGATTTATCACGAAAACACTGTTTATATTCATCCTATTAATGAGCGGGCTATGCGCATCATATGCGCAGACGGTGTCGCTCAATTTAAAAAATGCCTCATTTGTAGTGGCTACAGAAACGATCAGTAAACAGACAAGATATGATTTCTCTTATAATGATCAGATCTTGAAAAAAGCAAAGCCGGTCACCTTAAAGGTCGTCAACGAACCTTTGCAGGATGTCTTAAAAAAACTATTCGCGCAGCAGCCCTTAAGTTATGAGATCAAAGACCGGATGATCATTATTTTTGACAAAATTCCAACTGTTCCAAAGCGCAGTGGGTCCGTCTTATCGGTCACGCCGATCAATGGTCGGGTAACCAATGAATCGGGCAATCCATTGATTGGAGCCACCATCAAAGTCAAGAATGAGGCGTTTTCTACACGAACGGATAAGTCTGGCAACTTTGTGATTCCGGCCGAATATGTAAACGCTATACTGGAAATACACCATTTGGGCTATGCCAAGCTGGAAGTGAATGCGCAGCGTGCCCGAACGGTGGCGTTGCAAATGACGGCCGCCAAGTTGGATGAAGTCAACGTTGTGGTCAATACGGGTTATCAAAAAATTGATAAACGGCACCTCACCAGTGCGGTGACAACGCTAAAAATGGATGATATCCTTACGCCGGGCGTCAATACCATTGACAAGCTGCTGGAAGGAAGGGTACCCGGTTTGGTCCTTATGCAAAACTCGGGTCAGGTGGGGGCCGCACCGAAATTGAGAATACGCGGAACATCAACAATCTTGGGCAATAGGGAGCCCTTGTGGGTGCTCGACGGTATAGTATTGACAGATCCCGTCAATGTGGACCCCCAGCAGATCAATGACCTCGATTTTGTTAACTTACTCGGAAATGCGATTGCAGGTTTGAATCCGGAGGATATCGAACAGATTGATGTCCTTAAAGATGCATCCGCTACAGCATTGTATGGCGCCAAGGCAGGTAATGGTGTTATTGTCATTACCACAAAGAAGGGAAAGCCCGGAAAACCGACCATTAGCTATTCAACTGCTGCAACCTATACCAGAAGACCGCGCTATTCGGACCGAAATATGTATATGATGAACTCGCAGGAGCGCATGGATGTGTCGCGAGAGATGATTGACCGTGGTATGCACTATAACAATGTAACCCAATGGGCAGGCTATGAAAAAGCGCTTCAGGATTATTATCAAGGATATATTGATTATACGGAGTTTAAACAGCAGAGTGATTATTATGCCAATATCAATACAGAT
This sequence comes from Sphingobacterium sp. UBA3549, assembly GCF_002376635.1. Taxonomy (NCBI): domain Bacteria; kingdom Pseudomonadati; phylum Bacteroidota; class Sphingobacteriia; order Sphingobacteriales; family Sphingobacteriaceae; genus Sphingobacterium; species Sphingobacterium sp. UBA3549. Next base: position 100,316 of record NZ_DFOE01000024.1, read on the forward strand.
TGGCTTGGTCTGCTGACCAATGATGCTTATTCACACAATCATACGCTAAGTCTCTCCGGGGGGGCGCAGGATGTGAGATATTATTCATCCATCGGCTATCTGGACGAACGCGGCGTCATTAAAGGCGAGGGAGCAAAACGTTACTCGGCGATGATGAACCTCACGGCGGATTATAAAAAGTTCATGGCGCAGATTTCTTTTAATGGAAATTATTCAAAAAGGAACTATTCACCCACGGACTTAGGGGTAATGAACTATGCGTATAATACAAGCCGAACGGTGCCAGCCTATAATCCGGACGGAAGCCTGTTCTTTTATCCACGGACCGATGGTTCTTTGATCTATAACTACAATATACTGAAAGAACAGGAAAATAGCGGCGATGCGACCGACCTCATGGCAGCCAACATCAAGGCTTTCCTAAAGTATAAGATGTTACGTGGGCTGGATGTAGAAGGAACATTTGCCTATGGTATCAGCAGCAATAACAGGGAGCTATATTATACCAAAGACACGTACTATATCCATAAACTGCGCGCTGATCGATCTTTTCGTAATGACCTGAGCCCTGTTGGTGGCGAGCTGCAGCGCAGCGAGTCGCGCAACCATAACTATACGGCACGCCTGCAGGCCAATTATGTCACATCGTTGGGAGCGGAAAAAAAACATCTCTTATCCGCGACGTCTGGTATAGAGATAAAGTCCAATGAATACAATGAATTTGATATCACCCGGAGAGGATATTTTAGGGAAATGGGCGGATATTTTGATATTGTACCTACAGAGTATACCGCCTATTATCAGCGCTGGATGACCACAAAACCAGCATTGGGCTACTACGGTAGGCAGTTGACCAATGAGTTAGCTTGGTATGGCACTGCAGGATACTCCTGGAACGACCGCTATATCTTCAATGTGCATGTCCGCGGTGAACAGTCGAACCTATTCGGAAGACGGTCTAACAACAAATTTATGCCCATATGGGCGCTTTCCGGAAGGTGGAACATGAAACAAGATCTGCTCAGTAAGGTCGAGTGGGTCAATGATCTTGCCATGAAGGCCTCCTGGGGATGGCAGGGCAATATGCTTCCGGGGCAGTCTGCTTACATGATCATCCGGCAGTCTTTAAATACCGATCCCTATTACAATTCGACATTTTCCAATATTGTAAATTATCCAAATCCTGATTTGAAATGGGAGCGTACCTCGTCGTCCAATGTCGGTGTGGATTTCGCCCTTTTTGGGAATAAAGTAAAGGGAACGTTATCCTACTTTTACAAGAAAACGAAAGATGCATTCTTGAATAAAACAGTATCGGAGATCAACGGATTACAGTCTTATGTCATCAATAGTGGTACCCTCGAAAATAAAGGGGTCGAGGTGGCATTGAGCATAACGGCTATCGACAATGCTGGCCTCGACAAGTCGCGCCGCGGTTTTGTATGGCGGTTTGACCCACAGTTGGGGCAGGTGCTCAACAAGGTACTAAACCGGGCCATAAACAACCGGAATAATGTGCTCATCGACAATCTGACTTATAATAATTTTCTGAATGGAAGTGTGCAACTGGCGGGTAAGCCCATCAATACATTTTACTCCTATAAGTTTAAAGGGCTGAGTGCTGTGGATGGATCCCCAATTTTCTATGGAACGGAAGCTGAACAGGCCGCTGCGTACCAGGAGAAATACTCCCAAATGGAAAAAGAAGATGTATACCTCGAAGTATTGGATGAGTCGGGGCGTCGTGAACCGTTTATACAGGGAGGACTATCGAATTACTTTGGCTGGCGCAACTTTGGATTCTCGTTCAATCTGAGCTATTCCTTAGGAAACAAAATCCGTTTAATGAAAATTGCTTCGGGTTATGCATCCACCAATGTCTATCCGCAACAGAACATGCGTAAAGAGTTTGTCAGAAGGTGGCGCCAACCGGGTGACGAAGCCTATACCGATATCCCTGGCCTGCAGGCTTCCAACAACATCAACATGTCTTGGTGGCAAATGTATCCAGCAACTGAATATAATCTAGGCGGCAGTGCTTATGAGATGTATGATAACTCGGATGTACGCCTGGTAAGCGCAGATCATCTAAAGTTGCAGTCGGCCTCGTTGCGATACAATTTTGCGGAGAAACTGACCAAAAAACTCGGTCTGAGCGCTGCTTATGTCAGTATTACCGGCACCAATCTGTTTATGCTCAGCAGTAAAAAACTCAAAGGCCAAGATCCGACACAGTCTGGTTCTACACCTAATATTAATCTTTCAGTAAGGCCTACCTTTTCGGGAAGCCTTAATGTATCCTTTTAAATGGAGTCTATTATGAAATTTATGTATTTGATTTTACCATTGGTTTGCCTCACAGCTTCATGTGGCAAATTCTTGGAAGAGTACTCAACAGATCAGAAATATGTCGAAACCACAGCAGATCTTAAGAGTCTGATGATCGGCGAGGCCTATATCAATAACCTGACATTTTCGATCTATGATCAGGCAACCATGGGAACATTAACCGCAGAGACGGGCATTACGGCGCCGTGGTTACACGTAATGGATGATGACAGTGAACCTTTTTTAGTCGATTATGTGGCGACCGATCAATTGACGCCATTTTATATGTTATCGGGTTTTCACAATTGGAGTCAGGAACCTGCACGCAGTATCCTTAACATGGAATGGACAGACGTGTTTTGGCGAAAGATCTACAAACGCATCGGTGCGCTGAATGCCATTCTCTTTCAGGCGGCAAGCCTAGCGGAAAAGACGCCCGGTGATGATGAACTGAAGCACCTGCGCGGTGAAGCTTATTTTCTGCGGGCTTATTATTACTTCCTGTTGCAAAATACGTATGGTTCACCGTATCGCAAGTCCACCGCTGCTGCAGACGAAGGGGTGCCCCTAAAGGTCAGTGAAAAGGTAGAAGACCATTATTTTAAACGCGATAAGAATGAAGCGATTTATAAACAGATGGTAGCAGATCTCGAACAAGCTGCAAACTACCTCAGCAATTATAATCCTGTTTCCAAATTACAGGTGGGCATTGCGGCTGTTAAAATCTTACAGAGCAGGGTGTATCTTTATATGGAAGAGTACGATAAGGTAGTCGCTTCGCTGGATGGCTTCGAATCGTTGGGATATGCGGTGTCTGACCTGAATCAATATGTGCAAAATTCCAGTTTTAGCGCCCGCAGTTCCAGTGAGACGGTGTTTACCATGGGTACAAATATGATTCCTACGGTTTTTTTAAACGATTCGATGGGTGCGTATGGCGGCAATGACCGCCGTGCATCGGCCTTCAAAAGTTCAGATAACCTGATGGAAACCTATGCGCAGGAGGATTTAAGACCAGCAGCTTTCTTTATGCGTTCCACAAAGAACAAAGCCTGGTTACCGGCCAAATACCGTACATGGAAAACCTATAATGATCCTGAACAGGTGTCTTGTCTTTTTTCTTTCCGTGCAGCTGAAGTTCTATTGAACCGGGCCGAGGCGATGGCGATGCTAGGCTCAGATGCGCAGGCACGAAATGAGCTCCAAAGCCTCCGTCAAAAGCGCTTAAAAAACGCAACCGCAGCAGTGATACCGCAGTCTAACGCCGCGCTGGTCGATTTTATTAGGCAGGAACGCCGCCGTGAGCTGTGCTTTGAAGGCCACCGTTGGTTCGACCTGAGACGATATGCAGTCAACTCCAGGTATCCGCTGCCAGCTTCATTTACCATTAAACACCCGGCATACAATTACGATGCGCAATCCAATGCGTATACACGCGCAGGGTATTATGTGCTCCAAGGTGTTCAGCAGGATGCTCCTTGTTGGCAGGTGCCTATACCGAAGTATGCTATAGAGTTTAACCGGGGTGAGCTAACCAATCCTGTGCGCCCGGTACGTGCTGTTCAACCCTTGTAATTCCGTCTTTATGAAAAATATACTTTATATGATTTCGCTCATCGTTCTTGCGCTGACAGGGGGATGCAGCAAAGAGGAGACCACCGCTTTTAACGACTATGACAAAAATTGGTTGGTGGTAGAAGATGATGCCAATGATGCTTCGACCCATGCAAGATACCTTTTCTTTAAAGAAACGGGAATACCGGTATTTGCAAATGACACGATTGGCACACAGCAGCGCATCGATGTTTTCGGAAAGGAGTATACCCATTATGAAAAGCTATCCATGAGTTATTCGCTGGGTGGGGTGCAGACTGGGGCTCCGCCGCTGGTACAGTCATTTACCTATTGTAATAAAGCCGATGTGGCCACTGCGCTTACCTTTCTCAGGGATGAAATTATTCCTGTGTTACCCGAAGGAGTGCATGTTCCCAGTATTCTCTTGGTGGATAATATGACCAGCAATGCTTTTGGATCCTATGCTTTTAAGGGGTTCAATACCGTAGTGATCGCGCAGGTATCTAAAATTACGGGTATGGATGCGGCGACAAGGGCCAATTACAAAGCGGCAATTTTAAGGGCCTTACTGACCAATACCATTCTGGATAGCAGATTCAACAGCTTGCTGGACAAATTTTATGCCGTATCCAGAAAATATGTGCCCAACATGGATGCCTATGGCCTCTATATCTATTCATTAAACGCCACCAACGTGAAAGGACTTCCTGATGGCGTGCCCATCACTACACAAGCAATAGGCTTTTTGAATACTGATCCCCGAAATCCCTATTATACACCCATATCGACATGGATGGATGTGTGTATGTACCTCGAGGCGGCTGTGGCAAATACACAAGCACAGTTTAAACAGAAATATGGCGACAATCAGCGCATTATGGATAAGTATGCCATCATACGCCAGATATTCGAACAGATAAATTTTAAAATACAATAAGCCAATACGTAGTAAATAAAACAATTGTTTAGCAATTTTTAAAAATGAACAAAAAAACAAATAAAATGAGAAACATCGTAATGTTAATGTTGGGTGTTACACTTTCGACATCGCTTGCTGCGCAGACGACAATAGGGGGAAAGTTTAGTAAAATATTGCCGAATGGTGTAGATGTCGATCGGGTATTTTTCTCCAAACCGGACGATGGGGGGCTAATGACGGTGGAAGAAATGCTAAAATCAAAGACTGATCAGACCTTTCAGGCAGCGCTTAAACCGGCAGACCTGAATGTGATCCGGTATGTTGGCGTGTTCGAGGAGCAATATCCCGTTTACCTAAAGCCCGGTGAAAAGTTAACGATAGAAGCCGGTGATGGTAAAATAAATTATTCGGGCAACTTGAGCAAAGAAAATCAGGTTTTTGCAGCTTGGTATAAGCTTATTGCACCGTTAAGAAATTACGGCTATACAAAAAAAGGGTATACGCTACCTCCTGATGGCTATGTTTCTCTGCTTGATTCATTGGAGAAACCGGTACAGGATTTTGTGAAAAATATTCGTACAGGCAACGATAGCTTCGATAAGCAAGTCAAATATTTACTTCCCTACAGTTACAAGTTTGACGTATTGATGCCCTTGGCTACAGGTCTTTCCTTTAGATCCAAAAACGAATATCCTGCCCAGGTAGCTCAATTGGTCCAAGAAGAAAAATATGCCGATGCAAATCTATGGTCGCTGCCCATGGCATATCATTATATGATCAATTTAAGTTTTGTAAAATACATTCTTTATGATAATAAGCAAGGAATTGCAGCTGAGATGCTCGTTCCGGAAATTACAGATAACCCACTTCGGGCCAACTTTGTGTTGGCACATGCGCAACGCGGGACGACTCAAAGTCTCGTCAAGTTTTTGGAGGGGAATAGTAAATATATGATGAATGATAAGCAGAAAAAGGAATTGGCGCTGTTGCTTCGTCGTGCCAACTTGCAGGTTGCCGGCGGATCGTGGATTGATTTTTCTTACCCTGATGTCAATGGGAAGATGCACAGTCTTTCCGAAAACCTTGGAAAGGTCGTGTTGCTGGATCTATGGGCAACCTGGTGCGCCCCTTGTCTGGCGGAGGTGCCGGCACTTGAAAAATTAGAGAAAGAATTTCAGGGAAAAGATGTTGTTTTTATTAGTTTATCGTTGGATACGGACAAGGCTAAATGGCAGAATATGGTCAAACAAAAGCAACTGTCTGGTGTTCAGCTTTTTTCAAACAGTGAGCCGCGCTTTATGCAGGATTATGAAGTTACTGAAATTCCGCGTTACATTGTGTTTGACAAGAACGGTAAAACGGTCAATTTCAATGCGCCGAGGCCTTCTGATCCAAAATTGAAAACACTAATCGAGTCAAATCTTTAAAATTATCTTTACCGAAATAAAATGACTAAAATGTATACAGCGTTTCTATTCACGTGCTGCTTGTTGTGGCAGGTGACAGTATCCGCACAGGGAATTAATTTTGAGCACCTCACCTTAAATGAGGCCATTTCCAAAGCGTCTAATCCTGCAGATCCAAAACTGATTTTGGTCGATTGTTATACGTCCTGGTGCATTCCGTGCATCGAAATGGCTTCAACCGAATTTCCCAAAAAAGTGGCCGGTGATTATTTCAATCCCAAATTTGTATCCGTAAAATTTGATATGGAGAAGGGGGAAGGAAAAGAGATCGCACAAAAGTATAATGTTAAAGCGTACCCGACTTTTCTGCTGCTCAATGCCAAAGGGCAAGAATTGAATAGGGTAGTGGGTAAATCGACAGCGGAGGAGTTTATAGAAAAAGTGACTGTGGCGCTTGATCCTAAAAATTCGCTTCCGGGTATAAAAGCTGCTTATGAGGGAAAAAAGAGCATGGAGACCGGGATGCCTTATGCTTTGGCGTTATACCAAAATTCACAGGATCCGGGTCCGGTGCTGGACGAATTATTTGAAAACTCACAGGATTTTGAGCGCTTTAGCAAAAACTACCTCGAACTGGCCTTGGGCACCACCAAATTTGGCAGTCCGTTTTTTAAGAAATTGATGCTGGAAAAAGTACGGATAGACCAGGCAATAGGTTCGGAAGTGGCCAATAGAATCATCTTTGATAAAGTCAGAAAGGACATGTATTTTATTGCCAATGAAAACGGCGCGCGCTTCAATATAGCTTATACCCCAAAAGAAGTGGAGGAGGTTGCCTATACCCTCGCTCTGTTAAAGTTGGATCCAAGTGTGCCCGAACACCATATGCCCAAGGTGGCACTGTATGTTGCAAATAATGACCTGGATGGCCTGATCCGCTACTACAACCGATACATCGGTCGATTGCGCTCTGATGATGTTTTTAAAGGTATTTTTGATGGTATTCTGTCGAGTAAGCTGAAAAAAGCTACTCCAGAGCAACATGCCGCTATCAAAGCGTATTTTCAGAACCAGGCTAACCGACTCAAAAAGGAATCGATGCAGTATCAAGAATATACTGATAATATTAAATAAACCAGCTCCGCGCAGTTGCTGCGCGGAGAATGTATAGCATATATAGGATATGGGTAACAAAAATATTGGAAAATATCTGGTTGCGGTTATTGTGGCTGCTGGATTGACCGTTGGAAAAGGGAAAGCGCAAGTTTTTACAAATGATGCAAAAATACTAGCCGGGTACGAACATGCTGTCGATTCGTTGCTTGCATTGGGTGGCTCGTTGTCCAGCGAGCTGGCACAACAACAGCTGAAGGAAGGAGGAGGTAGCGTTAAAATTAATGCTGTAAAACCTTTAAAGCGAATACTAAAGAGTAATGAACTCTACAAATTGGCTAAGCAGGCAACTGTCATAACGGGCTGCGCTTATCTTTGTCCTAAGTGCGATAAGGTGCACCTTAGCGAATCTTCGGGGTATATCATTGATCCTAAAGGCATCGTTGTCACAAATTATCACGTGATGGCGACCTATGCTTTCATGGAAGATGGCAACAAGCCCAAAGGATTCTATGTGCGTCTTTCTGACGGAAAAACGTATAATGTAAAATCTATACTAGGTTCTTCAAAAATAGACGATCTTGCGATTTTGCAATTGGATACTCAAGGTGAAGCGTTGCCGGCCCTGCCGTTGGCAGCACGTGCAGAAGTAGGGGATAAGGTCTATGTGCTCGGGCATCCGAAGGGTATGCACTATTATTTTTCACAGGGCTATGTCAATAACAAATATCTAGAACAGACCGGCGAACCGAACAATAGGGTGTACCGCGAAATGATGGCCATTTCGGCCGACTATGCAACGGGCTCCAGTGGCGGCCCGGTGTTGGATATCTGCGGCAATGTCGTCGGAACGGTTTCCAATACAAACATGCTGTTGCACAGCGATATGAATCCGAGTGTACAGATGGTCGTCAAAAACACGGTCCCCGTAGAGTCGCTGCGGAAAATAGTGTCACCGTTATAATTATTGAGGGGCCAGGTAGAAATACGTTGGCCCCTTTTTAACCATGCCTGCGTTGTATCACATCAATATACCGCTAAATCAGGGCTTTGCATAAGGCAGCCGTTCAATCCGGTTGGTGGTATGATAGCTGTCGAGCCCGCTGCTGGTGACTGTGCCTGCTTCTTCGATATCAATATAGCCATCTTCCTTGACATAAGTATCCGGCACCAGCACGGTTGTGATCTGCCCAATGACCAAGGTCGTACCGTTGAGTTCAATGGCTGTTTGCTGCACAAATTTGCAGGCAAATTTTAGGGTACTTTCGCGCACAAAAGGAGCCGGAATGTTTTCCAGGTATTCGGGGTTGAGTCCGACCTGTTCAAATTCGCTCACCCCTTTTGGATATTTGGCGCTGCACTGATGCGCCTGTTTTACAAAAGCTGGTGAAACATGATTGATGGTATAATACTGCTGTTCAACAATATTATCCAATGTACTGCTAAAGGGAGTGGCCGGCCGAACGATAATACCACAAAGTGCAGGATCTGCGCCCAGGTGGAATAAGCTACTGAACGTAGCTAAATTTTCACTTCCGTCGCTGTTCTTGGTACCTATGAGAACCAGGCTTTTAAACCCGCCCAGTGAATTGATAAAATTGGCCCTGTATCTTCGCTCAAATGCGTCGATTGCGTTTTTAGTATAAATCATCGTGTATAAATGCTTTGTGTTCGATTGTTAGCGATCCTGTCTAGCAGCCCCTGAATAGGAAGCTACAGAAAGCTGGTATGGCATAAGATTGCTATCTTTTAGCTGCAGCAGGTCATCACCTTTAAACTGATGCATAAATATACTAAAACATCGATTGCAACATCATGTTTACAAAAACTTTTGCTATGGCAATGTTACACGCGCGTAATGCTCCATTTTTTATATTTGTGGCAGATGCAGATCAAATTGCATGCGATAGTAATAATAAAGCCTATGTTAAGACGAGTCATCGTTCAATTTCTCTTACTTGTGAGTGCCATGATGCTTGGTGTGAAGCCTTTGATCGGCTTTTCACTCTACCATCAGGCAAAAACGCAGGGCGAGAATGAGTTTATCACCGTTATCAAAGCCTTTAGTAAACGCAAACAGGAATATTTGGACTGGGTGGATGCAAAGGATGGTGTGTGCCTGACGCTATCGCCCGTCCGCCACTTTGTGGCCAAAGTGAAGGAGTTTTTCATCACTCATTTTTTTAACACTTTTGTTCCAAATTTCGACGCGTTTTCTACCGGGCACTTCCTGTCTAACATATTGCCGCTAGAACGGCTTTACCTGCGTAATCTCCAGCTCACCTTATGATAAAAAAGCCATTTTAATCGTATGCAATGGTTCCCCGTGGGACTACAGACATTCATTTATTTAAAATAAGCTTTTTATATGTTTCAGAAACTTGTCCTTATGGGGCATGTGCTGCTCTGCTGTAGCCTATTGGGCTACGGTCAGGAGCGTCATGTGCCTATCAAACTCAACGAACTGCTCGCTTCGGTAACGCAGCATGCGCCCTCTTTGCGGACCGACTACGTGCGTACACAGGTACAGCAGGCCCGTGCCGCCGAAGTGAAAAATAACCGTCTGCCAAGCCTACAGCTGTCGTATCAGGCAGATGTCGGATCCAATAATAATGTACCGGGGCCTTACTTCGGATTTGGCCTCGTGCCGACCAACAATGGCGGTATCCGCGCCGATAATAAGTATCAGGCGGTGAGCAGCAATCTTGGCATCGCAGCCTTCCAGTGGGAACTGTATAACTTTGGTCAATTCAACGCCCAGGACGCACTCGCCCAGTCGGAGGTAAACGTCGAAAACCGCCGTTTTGATCAGTCTAAATACGACTTACAGTCTTTTACCATCTATAGTTACCTGCAATTATTAAAGCTGCACGACCTGATCGGTATTCAGTCGCGCAGCATCGCCCGTAACCAGGAAATCCGCCAATCGATATTTGCACTCGTCAAAAGTGGTATCCGGGCGGGGGTAGATACCAGTATGGCCGATGCCGAAATATCGCGGAGCCAGCTTAGCCTCATTGAGCTGGACAATCAGCAGCAGCAGTTGCAGATCCAGCTGGCCACGCTGGCGGGAATATCGCCAACTCAGATTGTAGCCGATACCACGGCCGAAAAGATTCTTTTCGAGCAGGTAAAGAATGCACCCATTGAACTCGACGGTGGCCGCCAGCATCCGATGGTCGCCTATTATAATGCGTTGTTCGATAAGACCAAGATGGAAGAAAAGCTGGTTGCCAGCAGCTACCGCCCCAAGCTGTTCCTCTCCGGCGCAGTCTGGGGAAGGGCTTCCAGTGTCAATAGCGACAATAGCTATGGATCGCTCACCGATGGCTTTGGCTTGCAGCGTGGCAATTACCTCGTTGGCCTGGGCATCAACTACAACCTATTCGACCTGCGCCGCAAAAAGGTAAAACTCAATACGCAGCGCCTTATGGTGGATGAGGCGGGCCAGAAACTACAGGAACAACAGGCCAACATTGCCATGAATATCGCACAGTCGGCCGCCGAAGTGGAAACTGCCGGAAGACGGCTCAAGGAAATACCGCGTCAGACCAAGGCTGCAAATGCCGCCTACCGTCAGAAGTTTTCCCTCTACAAAAACGGTCTCATCGATATCGTGGAGGTTAACGTAGCCCAGAACATGCTCTATCAGGCAGAGCGCGATTACATCACGGCCAAGTACAATTATTACCTGGCATTGTTTCACCAGGTGGTGGCACAGAACAATGTCGATGGCTTTCTTCAACTTTTTAACTAATCACTTATGTCACTAGTCACAGCTGCTTTACGAAGGCCCATTACCACGGTGATCATCACGTTGAGCCTGTTGCTCTTTTCGGTGCTCGCTGTACTGAAAATACCGATAGATATCTTTCCGCAGCTCAATTCGCCAACAATTTACGTCATCGAATCATACGGCGGAATGTCCCCGCAGCAAATGGAAGGTTTCTTCTCCTCGCGGATGCAGGATCAGTTTCTGTATGTAAATGGAATCAAGAATATATCCGCCAAAAATATTCAGGGCCTCACCCTCCTGAAACTTAGTTTTTACGAAAACACCGATATGGCCGAGGCCTCGGCGCAGGTGGCGCTGCAGGTAAACCGGGCCATGAAGTTTTTCCCGCCTGGAGCCTTGCCACCACAGGTGGTCCGTTTTGATGCCTCTTCACTACCGGTGGGGCAGCTGGTTCTTTCGTCGAAAACCAGAAGCCTCAAAGAGATCTACGATATGGCGAGCACGCTGGTACGGCCCACGTTTTCGTCGGTACCGGGACTCTCGGCACCGCCGCCCTTCGGCGCCAACTCCAGAACGATCACGGTGAATGTAGACCCCAATAAACTGCGGAGCTACAACCTCACCGCAGATGAGGTGGTGATGGCCTTGTCCAAATTCAACGTGATGTCGCCATCGGGTAACCTGCACCTCAATAATACGATGTACGTAACCACCATCAATTCATTGATCAAGAATGTGGCCGACTTCGCCGATATCCCTATTCTCACAAAAAATGGGATTCCGATTTACATCAAAGATGTGGCACGGGTATCGGATGCTTCGGACGTGACCGTAAGTTACGCCCTGATCAACGGGCGGCGCTCGGTTTATATTCCTGCCGTCAAGACCTCGGATGCATCTACCTGGGCCGTGGTGAGCAACCTCAAAGCCAAATTGCCCGAAATCCAGAATCTGCTGCCGGAGGATGTCAAGGTGTCTTATGAGTTTGACCAGTCCGTGGCCGTAATGAATTCGGTGCAGAGTCTTTTGCACGAAGGTGGGCTCGGTGCTTTGCTTACCGGCCTGATGGTACTCTTGTTTCTGCGCGACTGGCGAAGCAGCCTCATCGTCATTGTAACCATACCGGTGTCCATTCTGATCGGCGTACTGCTGCTCACCTTGTTTGGCCAGACCATTAATATTATGACCTTGAGCGGATTGGCACTGGCCATCGGTATTCTGGTCGATCAGGCCACGGTGACCATCGAAAGCATTCATCAGCATCAGGAACAAGGGGCACACAAGCGTAAGGCCATCTATCAGGCCTGTCAGGAAATTGCGGTACCATTGCTTTTAATCCTGTTTTGTATTTTGGCCGTATTTGCACCTTCCTTTATGATGACGGGCATACCGCGGGCGATGTTTCTGCCGCTCTCTTTGTCCATCGGATTGACCATGATCGCTTCTTATTTCATGGCGCAGACGCTGGTACCCATTCTATCCAACTGGCTGCTCAAAGAGCATCACATTGGTCATTTCCAGTCGGATTCGCCTGGATTTTTCGATAAGATCAAAAAGCGGTATCGCTTTGGCCTGTATCGGTCCATGCGGCATAAGGGCAAAGTGATTGTCGGTTATCTGCTGCTCACGGTCGCTCTTGCAGCGGCAGCATTTATGTATATCGGCAAGGATATGATGCCCAAGGTCAACAATGGGCAGTTTCAGTTGCGCATCAAGGAACCGGATGGCACTAGGCTCGAACGTACCGAAGAGTCCGTCAAGCAGGTGCTCCAAGTAATCGATAGCACGGTAAACCACCAGGTTGCCATCAGTTCGGCCTACGTCGGTCTGGTACCCAGCAGTTATGGGGTCAGTAACCTGTATGTATTTAATACCGGGACGCATGAGGCGGTGATCCAGGTGAACCTCAATGCGGATTATCATGTCAATATGGATGAGCTTAAAGATGCCTTACGGCGTAACATCCACTTTAAACTGCCCAAATTGCGACTCAATTTTGAGCCTATTGATATGACCGAAAAGATTATGAGCCAGGGGGCGGCAACACCGATCGAAGTGCGCGTTGCCGGAAAGAAAATGGACGAACTAAAGGTCTATGCCGATAAAGTGGTCAGCTCACTGCGGCATATCGACTATCTGCGCGATGTGCAGATTGCGCAGCCACTACGCTTGCCGACGATTGCCATTGCCATCGACCGGCTCAAAGCCTCACAGCTTGGTCTGCAGATGGATGATATTGCGCGATCGGTAACTGCGAGTACCTCGTCCAGCCGATTTACGCAAAAGATCCAATGGCTCGACGAAAACAATACCTATACGTATCAGGTACAGGTGCAGGTACCGGAATATGTGATGAATACCATGGACGAACTGCGGGAGATTCCGCTGGTAAAAGGGCAGCTCACGCCCACCTTGGGAGATATTGCCACGTTCAATACCCAATATGTACCGGGAGAGTATGACCGGCAGGGGCCAAGGCGGTATTTGACAGTGATGGCCAATATTCATCAAAAGGACCTGGGTACAGCAACGGCCGATGTGCAGCAGGCGATTCGCGAGCTTCCGGCGCCGCCGCGCGGTGTTATGGTGGAAATGAAGGGGATGTCGACACTGTTGCTCGAGACCATGGGCAGTCTGCAGCTCGGTCTGGCCTGTGCTGTTGTTGTGATCTTTCTGCTGCTGGCCGCCAATTACCAAAGTGTCAAGCTTTCGCTGACGGCCTTGGTGACTATTCCAGCCGTAATATTGGGCTCGCTGGCCATGCTTTTGCTCACAGGGTCTACACTCAACCTGCAGTCTTACATGGGCATGATTATGTCTACGGGGGTGTCGGTCGCCAATGCGATCCTGATCGTGTCCAATGCTGAAACGCTGCGGCTCGACTTTCGCAATGCCCGTACAGCGGCTTTGGCCAGTGCAACCACACGGCTGCGTCCCATCCTGATGACCAGTATGGCCATGATTGCCGGCATGATTCCCATGGCCATGGGCATGGGTGAAACAGGCGAACAGGCTGCCCCGCTGGGCAGAGCCGTTATCGGCGGGCTGTTTGCATCGACCTTTGCCGCCCTTTTTGTATTGCCGCTGCTGTTTGTGTGGATGAAGGAAAAATCATCGTTTGATTCCGAATCCCTGTTGCCGCAGGACGAGCCCGATCATGGGTCTTTATCCATCGAAACCCATCCGCAGGAACTGCGATGATAAAGGCCGCAAGGGGATTGCAAAGGAAGAGAATAGTATTAAAGATAAAAACGCCAAAGGTATGCGGGCTGATTGAATGCGGCGCGCATGCCTTAAAGAAAATACCAAATCATGAACAATAAAATAGAACGGATAAAAAAAACAGGCTTTATACTCGTGCTGGCAAGCTTACTTTCGGCTTGTGGTAACACCGAAAAGCCGATTGATCTGACGCCGAAAAATCCGGCTAAAGCCAGTACCTACCAGACCACCGTAATACAAGAAAAAGTAATGTCGAGCAGTGTACGCCTGCCCGGCAAACTCAAACCCTTTAACGAGGTAAATATCTATGCCAAGATGAACAGTTTTGTGAAGCATATCTATGTGGATAGAGGAACCCTTGTAAAAAAGGGACAGCTGCTGATGCAGTTGGAGGCACCCGAAATGTTGGCCGCGGTGCAAGCGGCGCATTCCCGCTTTGTACAGGCTCAGGAAACGGCTTCGGCGAGTAAGGATAAATATAAAAGGCTTAAAAATGCAGCGCAGGAGGAGGGAGCAGTGTCGCCCCTTGATCTCGACAATGCGTTATCGAAGATGAAAGCGGACGAAGCGGTTGCCATGTCGGAAAAAGCAAATGTGGAGGAGGTTGAGATGCTGCAGTCTTACTTGAATATCAAAGCGCCTTTCAATGGGGTGATTGTGCAGCGTAACGTCTCCGAAGGTGCGCTCGTAGGACCGGGAAAAGGGAATGATCAACCGCTATTGATCTTGCAGGATCTCAATAAACTCCGGTTGGAAGTACAGATCCCCGAGACTTATGTCGATAAAGTGGATCTCTCGAAGAAAGTGACCTATCGTTTTAATAATACACCGAATAAGGTATTTGAAGGGATGATTGCGCGTTCGGCAAATTCTTTGGGTGCGATGCAGTCCGAAGCCATAGAGGTGGATGTGCCCAACTCGGATAACAGACTCAAGCCGGGGTTATACTGTGAGGTGGATATTCCCTTATCTGCCGGAGCGAATTCGTTATTGGTACCCTCCAATAGTATTGTACGTTCGACAGAAAGGCAGTACGTAATTCAGCTGATAGACGGCAAAACTCATTTTGTGGATATTAAAGAGGGGGTGTCCACACATGATTCGACCGAAGTTTTTGGAAAGCTGAATAGGAGTGATCAAATCTTGCTGCATGCCAATGACGAAATAAAAGAGGGGGTCAAACTGCCTTTGGAAGAGTAAGTATACGGTGTGATTTAGTAATTTGAAAGGCCTCCGAAAGGCCTTTCAAACTTTTGATCATATAAATCCGGGTTAGCGCGTTGGAACAGGAATTTCGGATATTTTTCACCCACAGCATACGCGCCCCGATTTTTAATTTCATACCTTTAACACCGTTAAGATTTCTAATGATGATTCAATTTCTCTCGGCATTGGGCAACGATGCTCTTCTCACAATACTACAGCAATCCGGTGATCCAATGGCAATTTATACAGGTGAGGACCTCTGCCTCCAGTTTGCGAACAACGCAATGCTCAAAATATGGAACAAAGATGAATCGGTATTTGGAAAGAAATTGGAGGTGGTATTCCCTGGGCTGAAGGGTAATTCGATCCTGGCGCTTCTGCGGGAAAGCTGGCATTCGGGAAAAGAAGTTGTGGCTTGTGGTGTGCACTCGGCCCCAGCGGTGCATGGCGAAACGACCCCATTATATGATGAGTATACCTATCAGCCTATCGTAGATAAAGCCGGTAAAGTCTCTTGTATTTTGCAGCGGGTAAATAAGCTGAATTGGCGCAGCCACGATGCGCATTCGACGGCAGAAAAGATACTGCTGAAAGATGGCGAAAGCCTACACGCTGATGCGATTAAACATTTGGAGCAAACGATTAAAGCGAATGAATCCTTAGAAAGGAATCTAAGGGAGAGCGAGCGACGGCTTAGGTCTATATTGGAAACGATGGCAGAAGGTGTCGGTGTTACTGATGCCGCAGGTCAAATGGTGTATGCCAATCCGATGGCTCAGCGCATTTTGGGTTTGAAAGAGAAAGACATTAAAAAGCGTACCTACGATGATCCACAATGGCAGAATCTGCGTATCGACGGAACGCCGCTCCCCTCCGAGGAGCATCCAATGTCAATCATGATGCAGACCCAAAAGCCGGTCACCGATCATGAGATTGCCGTAAAACCGCCAGATGGAGATATCATATATCTTTCGATCAATGCTGCACCCATGTTCGATGAGAAAGGGGTGCTCACTGGGGGGATAGGAACCTTTATGGACGTGACCGAAAGACGGCTCGTCACGCAAAGTAAAGACGATTTTATCAGTATAGCCAGTCACGAACTCAAAACCCCGGTCACTGCACTCAAGGGGTCATTATATATGCTTCAAAAGAAAAGCATGGAGTTGTCTGAAGAAATTAAAGTTAAACTTGTTGATCAATCGGTGCAAAGCCTCAATAGGCTGACGGTTCTAATCGACGAGCTGCTCGATACAAGAAGACTGGAAAAGGGGCATCTGAAATTAGATAAAAAGCCTTTTGTACTTTCCGATTTGTTCGAACAGTGTCGCGCTAATTTTAATCATCAACTAACAAGAAAAATCACCTTCGGAGGCGATCTACATGAACGTGTTACTGCTGATATGCAGCAGATCGGACAGGTTATGGTTAATTTGATCAATAATGCTATTAAGTATGCACCAGAATCAGATATCGCTATCAAAGCAAATAAGCTCGATGAGAAGGAGATGATGATAAGTGTTAAGGATGATGGACCCGGTATACCCGAGCAAAAACGCGCTCAACTCTTCGAGAGATACTATCGGGCAGACTATCAGGGACAAAAATTTTCGGGTCTCGGTTTGGGGCTTTATATCTGTGCAGATATTATCAAGAATCACGGTGGTACCATCGGTGTGGATAGTGAGCTGGGCCAGGGAGCTACATTTTGGTTCACCTTGCCGTTCTAGCATTTTTGGCGCTCTATTGCTTTAAGCTTCTATTGCCTTAATCTGCCAGGACTTTAAGCTTCTACTGCTTTAAGCCTCTGTTGCTTTAAACTTCTATTACTTTAAGCTTCTGGGAATTTTGGCTACACTCCTTAGGCGGACGCCTAATCAATCATTTTTATAATAATTCTGAGCACTTTTGGCACGATTATTTATCGATATTCAAACGTTAATCGCATTCGTTTGGTCGTAATGGCTATGGTTTAAAATTTTTAGAAGATTTATATTTATGCAAGGCACAATAGACAGGATAGACAGCGAGCATCACCGTTCGCAGGTGTTCCGTTTAACCTACAAAGGACAGGATTACCAGTTGGTATTGTTAAAAAAGTCTTTATCAAAGCTCGATACGGAGCTGCCAATTTTGCTGGATGGAATTGACCAAAAATTAGTTAAAAAAGGCGACAGCTGGTTTTTTGAAAATATGCATTCCGATCAGCACTTTGCTACCGAGATCTGGCGTAACCTATCGCTTCGGTACCGCCTTTAAACCCATATTTAATCGTGCCTCATTTTCCTGTAGACAATCAAGGAATTGTGCCATTTGGCCAACCTTGAGGCAATTTGTTGTAATTGTTTGATTTTCGTCAGCTATTGTTTCTATTTAGTTACTACCGCCGTTGATCGATGTGCTAACTTTGTCCTATAATTAAATTGATATGGAGACAAATAAAGTATGGTTTATAACGGGAGGGTCCAAAGGTATCGGACTGTCGTTGGTAAAAAAACTGGTTGAAAAGGGCTATCGCGTAGCAGCAACAAGTCGAAAATTGCAGGCATTAATCGACGCAGTAGGACGTGTTGACGTGGCGCATTTTTTACCTCTGGAAGTGGATTTGACACGTGAGAAAGCGATCCCTGAAGCTGTTGCACGTACCGTTGCTCAGTTTGGTAAAATTGACGTTTTGGTGAATAATGCAGGCTACGGCATCGGGGGAGCGGTTGAAGAAATAGATCAGGATGAAATCAAAGATAGTTTTGACATTAACGTCATGGCTGTCATCAAAACGATGCAGTCCGTTATGCCTTACTTTAGGCAGCAGCGGTCGGGCAACATCATTAATGTTTCTTCTATTGCGGGTTTTGCCCCGGGAACTGGCTGGGCAATGTATGCTGCCACAAAATATGCGGTAACAGGACTATCAGAAGTCATGGCAGAAGATGTAAAGGAGTTTGGCGTGAAGGTGACGCTGGTGGCGCCGGGAGCTTTCCGCACCGAGTTTCTGCAAGATAGTTCACTTGTTTTGGCCCAAAAGAAAATTGATGGCTACAGCGCGGTGAGGACCTCGCATCAGAGATATGCAGCGATGAACGGGACACAGATCGGCAATCCCGAACTGCTGGCTCAGGTTTTTATTGATCTGGCAGCGCATCCCAATCCGCCTGTGCGCCTCTACCTTGGAAGCGATGCCTACAAAAGGGCAACGGAAAAAATCAAGTTACTTTCGGAAGAGCTGGAAAATAATAAGCTTATTTCTTATGCGACTGATTTTAACGAAATCTCTTAAGCGACAATTAGAGACGTTGTCATTATCAGTGACCACATCTTATTTGATTTTCGTATCTTCAACACATGGAAAAATTGCAGTCGCTCGAGGAATTTTACCAATCTAAATTTGAACGTATTCCGGAGGATATCCAGCATGGGGTAGGGCATTTCAATGTCTTTACAATTGATGAATATATAGGGAAGCATACGAAGCCAGTGGTGTATAGTCGAAAAGATTATTATAAGATCACCCTAATTGTTGGTAAAAACAGAATACATTATGCCGACAAGGTGATTGAAATAAAAAAGCAGGCCTTGTTTTTTACCAATCCGCAGATCCCTTACAAATTTGAATGGATTGACGATTATAAATCGGGATTCTTTTGTGTGTTTACGGCATCGTTCTTTCATCATTTTGGTTACCTCAACGACTACGAAGTGTTTAAACCCAACGCCTTACCCGTATTTGAGCTGACGGATGGACAACTGGAAGATATTAAGCAGGTGTATAGGAAGATGCAGGATGCCTTAGATTCGGAGTATGTACATAAATACGATCTGCTGAGAAATCTTGTGTTTGATCTGCTTCATTATACGCACGGCATGCAGACGGCTTCTAAAGTGGCAAAGAAGCAAGCAAATGCATCTCAACGGATAACCCATATGTTTCTGGAACTCTTAGCGCGTCAGTTTCCGATTGAGGATGCGCGCCAACGGATCGTCTTTCGCTCGCCCTCGGAATTTGCAGCACAGCTCGCCGTCCATGTTAATCACCTAAACCGCGCCGTCAAGGAAACCACCGAAAAAACAACCTCCACGATTATTGCCGACCGTCTGCTGCAGGAGGCCAAAATATTGCTGCGGCATACGGAATGGAATGTTTCCGAAATCGCTTATTCGTTAGGTTTTAAAGAGGCTACTCATTTCAGTAATTTCTTCAAAAAAAAGATGCAGATGACACCGCTCCGCTTTCGGGAAATGGATTGATTATTTGTTGAGTAGTTCCAGTGCTTTTAGGATTTTCTTGTCTCTCTTGAGATTTTCAAAATTATCGCCTTGCAAAACTTCAACATCAGGCAGGATATTTCCGGTGTAAATCTTTGAATTTCTGTCAACGACATAGTCGGTGGAAAGATTTATTCCAGCTTCCTTGCTGATCGTGAAGCCCTGCACAGCGGTCGTATAGTCAGCCGTTGGTTCACCAACGATATACGTGTTTTTTCTTCCGATTAACGATATAGCCGTCATTTCACCAGCGCTGGCGGTGTAGCAACTCGTAAGTATAATCAGGGGAATATCTTTTTTTAATGGTTTTTTTAATTGTACCTGCCTAAGCAGTTCAATGCCGTCAATACGCATGTGGCCATCCCTGATTTCCCATTGTCCGGACGATAGGCCTTGTGCATTTCTAAAACCTCCGAAAATAATGTTTTGATCACAGATAAACTCCTGCAAACCCAAGAAAATAGGATACATATTGCCGCCGGTATTTATTCTTAAGTCGATGATCCATGCTTTTATTTTTGCAGTGGATAGTTTATTGATATGGGCTGTGAGATCATTGGCAATGCTGTCGACTTTCTTAAATGCAAAGTCATTGTTGCCAGGTATCCTGAGGTAGGCTATTGTATGATCAATGATCTGGCTGACCACCGCTTTTTCTGTTTTTAACTTTGCTTTCAGATAAGCACTCTCAGGCCGCTCAGGCCTGTCCCAGCTGTAGGTTCTAGCCTTGTATTTGAGAGACCCGTGATGATCCTTGAGCAGTTCAAAGACCCCTGTGTACAAAGGAGCAAGGTCAGAAACTGCATCGAGATCTTTTGCTTTGTTATACAAGAGGCTTTCGATCAGGTTGATGTTGGAGGTATCGATAGCATTCGATCGGATCAGGCTAATGGAAGTGTCCACAAATGATTTGATGCTGTCAATTTTAAACGTTTGGGCAAAGGAGGAAATATAGAAAAATACTAAAATATGGACTAGAGAAAACCGG
The DNA here is from genome assembly GCF_002376635.1 of Sphingobacterium sp. UBA3549. NCBI lineage: Bacteria > Pseudomonadati > Bacteroidota > Sphingobacteriia > Sphingobacteriales > Sphingobacteriaceae > Sphingobacterium > Sphingobacterium sp. UBA3549. The sequence goes on from NZ_DFOE01000024.1 coordinate 121,072, forward strand.
ATCATATGCAACAATGAAATTATATCATAAAGCGCTAAATATAAGAAATTACGCGCAATCATTTTACAGCCTTAGTGCGCATTTCGCGTGCTACTGGTTTTCCCCGACGGGAGAAAGCAAGGGGGTTAACTTGTAGAATGGAATGCTGAAGTGATTCGATTGAACTATTTATGGCCGTCTGGTGTTCTCAAAAGAACTGTAGATAAATCGTAACGATAAGATTGAAAACATAAATAGCAAAATATGAATGGATTGAATAAAAATATGTTAGGCGGATTGCTCGGTGCGCTCGTACTCAATGTAGTCCATAGTGCTGCCAAAAGGTTTGACTCCAAAGCTCCTGAAGTGGATAAAGTGGGTGAGGAGGCGATGAAAAAAACGGTGCGATTTGCGGGTTTTAAACCGCCAAAAGGTAATGCATTGGTCGCAGCCACCTTTGGGGCCGATGTCGCATCGAATGCGATGCTGTATACGCTTATCGGATATGGCAGTCAGAACAACCTGCTGCTCAAAGGGGCACTGCTGGGTACTTTGGTGGGCGTAGCGACATTGACTATCCCAGAACAGGCCGGACTGAACGCCGAGCCAATAAAAAAGACCGATCGTACCAAGTTAATGACCGTTGCATGGTATGTAATCGGCGGAATAGCGGCTGGAATGGCGATGAAGGCCATGGGAAAGAAATAATAATAAACAATTTCATCGCGTTATGCACAGGGGGTAGTACGCTGCGCATAACGTGATGAATTGATGAACAGTTTTATGGCCGAAGAGGCAAAGCATAATCGTTAGTCTAACACAAAATTTTCCTGATCCTTCGTCAGTACAATCGGATCTGTCATTATTTTCTGGACATCGCTGAAACTGGCATTTCGAAAGTTCGCAACAAATTTCTCGAGATGAAAGGCATTTTCGGGTAAGAAAGCTAAGGCATTATTCTTCGCATTGCCCTGAAACTTTGTGATAACAGGCTGCATCAGGTGGTTGTATTTTTGACAGGCGGACGGCAGGTCATCGGGCTCCAGAGCGATATAATGAGCCAAAGCTTTAGCCCCGTAAATAGACAGTGAAGCGCCCATGCCCGATAGCGCTGTAGGACAATAGCCTGCATCTCCCAGCAACACCATCCTGCCATTGACCAGGTTTGACGTATGTACCATGCCCATTTTGTCGATGAAAAATAAACCTTCATCCAATAAGCTGTCCAGCAAATGGTTTACTTCAGCATTGTAACTTCCAAATGCATTTTTAAGAATGGACGGTGCGCTGTTTCTCAACGTTTTGAGGTCTTCAAAACTGCGTAAATAGCACTGGATGGCTATCTCATCTTCTGCGATGGGATAGATCGACAGCATCTTGTCTACATCAATATAGATTTTAAAAGCACCAACTTTCTTGTGGTGATGTTGCCTTAATTTGCCGCCTACGTACAGCATATTGAAATCCTCAAATTGTACATTGTCAAAATACTGCTGCCGAGTAGCGGAACGCAGTCCTTCCGACACGATAATTAAATCGACACACAGCGTACTCCCGTTTGAGAGCTCGACTTCTGCATAGTCTTCCTTTTCATTGACTTGTACCACCGTGGTGTCAAATAGGATATGGACATCGTTTTTGATGGCCTCGTACAATACCTGGTGCAATCCGCCCCGCGATATCAATACGGAGCGTTCGATGTTTTCATTCATTTTGTCATAAGCGATGTGCTGGATAACGCTGTCATTGGTTTCAACAAAATCGACTGTCTCGGAAGGGGATGATGCTGCCTGTAGCGCCCCGCTAAGCCCGAGCTCGTCCATGATTTTAACACCGAAGCTCTTTAGGGAAATAAGAAATCCGGCCTTGCTTAATGAAGGTGAGCGATCAACTAGCGTGACACAATGACCTTGTTGCGCCAAGAAATTTGCTGCGGTCAAGCCGGCAATTCCGGCACCGGTAACTAAGATATGTTTTTTCATTGCTTTTATTTGTAAGGATTAATGCAAATTTATGCATACTTTTAAGGCTAAAATAGTTCAATAAAAAGCAAAATTAGTCCAATAAAATGAGTAGTGTCGCTAAAAATGAAGAAATGAGCTACTGGGTGGATCGCTTGGGCGTTTCGCTATCGCCCGACAGATCCGAATTGGAAATGCTCGAACTAAATGAGCTTAAGATGGTCGATCTGTTGCCCGAAATGCTGCTTATGATTCGTTCGGTAGTGGCCAAGCAAACCTTTTGCTTTCGAAGGGAGCCGATCAAAATCATCGAAAATGGGGTATCCATTTCGTTTCAGAATATCATTCATTCGCCCTCAACTCCGCAGGTACAACCACATGTCCGCATCGTACCCTTACATGTGGCAACCGAGTTGACATTTCCAAAAGCCGTCAATATCCAGCAGGTAACCATTCTGGTGAGTCTCGATTATTTAAAAAGTTTCATTGGAAAAGCACACCGCACATTCGATTATCTGTTTGATAACGATAAAACGCTCTGGATTGAAGAATTTATGTCGCCAGAAATAGCGGCAATTGCCAATGAGATAGCGAAGTCTAGCTGTGGTGAACCGCTTTCTGATGCCTTTTATAGGTTAAAATCACTCGAGTTACTCTTTCATCTGTTTAAAAACCTGTCTGCCAGAACGCAGGTCACTCATCAGCAATTGACAAAATATGAACTCGAATCGATCTATCGGGTGAGGGATCAGCTAGCGAACTACATGGACCGGCCTTTTCTTCAGGAAGAATTAGTGAAAATAAGTGGTATGAATGTCATTAAACTTCGTAAGCTTTTTACACAGGTTTTCGGTATGGGAATGTATCCTTATTATCAGCGTCTGCGTATGCAGGAGGCTGGACGGCTTTTAAGGGACGAGTTATTATCTGTTTCTGAAACTGGGTACCGCTTAGGATTTAGCAACTTAAGTTATTTTGGCAGATTATTCGAAAGCCATTTCGGATCTAAACCGAAAAAATGGATGCAGCTGCACAAGCGTACTTCCTCCGGATCTAAAAAACAGTACAATACGTAATGAGCCTATTTTGACATGGCTTCCAGGACTTTTAAATGCGACCTAAAGGCAGTGCCAAAGCTACGGAATTCGTTGTATTTTATTTTATACTCGCTACAGGTCTGCTTGACGATGCGGTTGAGTGCGGGATAATGCACGTGGCTGATTTTTGGAAAAAGATGATGCTCAACCTGAAAATTGAGTCCGCCAAGCAACCAGGTAAGTACCTTGTTGCGGGTAGCAAAATTTGCGGTGGACTGGATCTGGTGGATCATCCATTCTTCTTCGACCTTAGACTGGTCAATGGTTTTGAATTCGGTCTCCTCAACTACATGGGCCAGTTGAAATACGGTGGCCAGACTCATGCCACAAACCGTACCTGAGATCAGCAGTCCGATAAGCGTGGGCAGCCATCCTACGAAGATCACCGGAATAATGACAAATAAGCTGAAGTGAACAAGCTTACTAACCCAGAAAATAATACGTTCGCTGAGTGGAAAATGAAATCGCTCAATTTTATCGCCCATACGGCCACGAAAATACTTCTCATAATCCTGGTAAAAGATCCATGCCAAATAGGAAATTCCATAGAGCAACGGAAAGTAAAACCGTTGATAGCGATGGTGCTTACACAGTTTCTGGTCGTGATGTATACGCATAAATTTAACCTCAATATCGTGGTCTTCGCCATCGATATTGGTGTAGGTATGGTGGGCGATATTATGTTTGAGTTTCCAAAAGTAGATATTACCGCCCAATAGATTGAGCGAGTAGGATAGTAATGTATTGAGGCGTTTGTTGTCTGAAAAAGAATTGTGCCCCGCATCATGCATGATATTAAAGCCAATAGCAGCGAGGTTGATACCAAAAATAAGGCATAATACGATTGCAACGCTCCAGTGCAGGGGCGCGAATACGAGCAGCCCATATAACACTATAAAGCTGACGAGCAGGATAGCGGCCTTCAGGTAAATTTTACGATTCCCCGTTTTGGGTTGCAGCGAAGTTTGAAAATAAGTATTGATTTTTTGTTTTAGGGTTTTAGAGAACAATGTATTTACATTGCTGAATTTTACTGACTGGGACATTTGACTTTTTACGGGAGAGATATTCTTTCTTTTTTTATAATCCGATCTTGAGTGATTGAATTGGCATAAAGGTACGCTAATTTATTCGATTGATTATAATAATAAAGTTAAAGATTGTTAAAGCTTATCGTTCTCCTAAATTCAAGTGGGGAGACCGATGTTTTCTTTTTAAATAATCGATTGAGGGACTGTGGCTGTTCAAATCCGAGCTGATAGGCGATTTCGGCGACAGAAAGCTGAGAGCGTGAAAGCAGATTTTTTGCTTTTTCGATGATCTTATGCTGGATGTGGTTCTGTGCGCTCTCACCGGTTTGCGCCCGCAGGAGATCGCTTAAATAGTTTTTTGACATATTCAAACGTTCCGCAAAATACCCTACCTGCGGAAGGCCGGTGTGTTGTGTGCCGGCGTCAAAGTATTCATCGAGCAACTGCTCAAACCGGCTAACCAATGGTATATTGTGTGCTTTACGGGTGATAAACTGACGGTCATAAAAGCGCTGTGAATACACCAGTAACAACGCTATATGACTGACAATAGCATCTTGGCTGTAGCTGTCAATGGTGCCTTCATATTCGCTCAAAATACCCTTTCCGATCGTTCTGATCTGCTGCTTTTCCTTTTCGGATAGGAAAAGTGCTTCATTGACCTCATAGTCGAAAAAACTATAGCTACCGATGTTGTTTACCAGCTCATAGGTACGGATAAAATCTGGGTGGAAAACAACCGAATAGCCGACTTTGACATCGGAGCTCGTCGGATCTACAGTAATGGCCTGACCGGGCTTAAAGAAGGTCATTAGGCCCTCCCGAAAGTCGTAGTGATGGGGGCCATAGCGCAACATGCACTGCGCATCTTCTTTGACTGAAATACAGTAGAGATTGAGTAGAAACGTGGTTTCTACCGAGGGATGTGTATGCTTGTTCTGCGAGAAATCGGTGATACTGAAAAGCGGGTGCTGCGGTTTGGGCAACTGCAATGCCTCATGATATTCCGCGATGCTATTTATCTTAACGAATGCTGGTTCTTTTTTTGACATGTTCGTATGGCCTATTAAATATCGTTGACATGGTCGTATTGCCTAGTGTATGATACGCTAATTTAAGTAAAATGTCATGCGCTTTGGGCAAACATGACATTTATATTTTCTAGGATTGCAGCGGTATGCTGACATCGCGCGATCCGGTATCGAGCCCTACGGGTAGAATAGCCTCAATGCGCTGTAGCTCTTCGGGAGTCAACAGGATTTCGGTCGCTGCGATATTCTGTTCCAGATAGCGTACCTTTTTTGTGCCAGGTATGGGCACAATGTCTTTTTGGATGAGCCAGGAAAGGGCCAGCTGGGACGGAGTAACTTGTTTTTCCATGCCGATTTGTTCAAGCTCGCGCACGAGCGCCACGTTTTTGTAAAACTGTTCGCCCTGGAAGCGTGGAATAAGTCTGCGAAAATCATCTGCTGGAATATCGTCCGGCGACTTGATCTGTCCGGTAATAAATCCGCGGCCCAAGGGGGAGTAGGCGACGAGGCCGATGCCCTGCGCTTGTGTGAGTTCGTATACGCCGTTGGTTTCTACCTCACGTCCGAATAGGGAAATTTCATTCTGCACCGCCGTAATCGGAAAGGTCGCATGTGCTTTTTTTATTTGCTCGGCACTGACTTCTGAGATGCCCAGGTACCGGACTTTGCCGGCTTTGACCAGTTCGGCCATGGCACCGACAGTTTCCTCAATAGGCACATTTGGATCAGGCCGGTGCATATAGTATAGATCAATTACGTCGGTATCGAGGTTTTTAAGGGAGCGTTCGATTGACTTTTGGATATAATCTGGCCGGCCATTGATACGCCAGGTCACTTGGCCGCTGGCATCAATCTCAAAGCCGAATTTGCTGGCGATGATAAACTCATTCCGCTTACCCTTGATGGCTTTGGCGATAAGCTTTTCGTTTTCAAAAGGACCGTAGAGATCGGCAGTATCCAAAAAGTTGCCGCCCAGTGCTAAGGATCGATGGATGGTCGCAATAGATTCTTTTTCGTCGGCCTTGCCGTAAATATCGCCGGTGGACGCAAAACTGCTCATCCCCATACAGCCGAGCCCTATCATTGGAATTTCGAGCCCTTGGCTGCCTAGTTTTCTTGTTTTCATTTGCTGCTTTTTTTTGTTACTCAAAATTACGGTGCAAGACCCGTTGGCCACTTACCCCAATTACAGAATAATGTAACCGAATTACGGATCGTAAGGTATACTTGCCCGTATACCTTTTCGTACGCGCTCAGGTGATCAGAGCAACTAAGGGATCTCGTTGATGGATAGGCAGAACGAGGCGACCGTACGGCAACGAATGTCGGCACAGCGATGACGAATTGTAAACGGCTGCAGGTAAATATTAAATCGCTAAACAAATCGATCATAAAAACGCTTAAATTACATCAAAATTGAGCGCATGATAGGCTTCAATGGATAATTTAAATAATCATGATGAGAAAATATTGTTGTATACTGCTTCTTCTAGCGGCGGTAGTAGGAAATGTACAGGCGCAAATAGTAAAGACTAAACTGCTCCCGCAGCGCATACCCGCAGGGTTTGACCGTGTGAAGGAAGCGGTTTCCGACATATCCGGCAGGAACGGAGATAGCAAAATACAGGTCACACCGCTTGCAGCAACCGATACGACGGCTACCTTTGAAATTGAAGAACAGGGTTTAAGTATCGAAACTGTGGTGGACGACGAAAAGAAGTTTAATAAACTAGTCGCTGAAGCGGCAAAGGACGTTTCAAAACCGAGTATTCATATCTTGCATACCTATACGTTAAAGGATAAAAAATTGAAAGTGCCACCGCCAAGAAAGATTTTCTTCTCTCCGGAGTACGGGGTAACCTGGACGTTGACCCTAAAAAAAATAGCAGACAAGGAAACGGAGCTCGTACTTAACTATAAATCGATAGCGCCCGCATTTGCCAAGAAGATTGAGCTTGAATTTGAAAGTGATACCTATTACAACAATAAGATCGTTAAAATTGCTGTCGATGATATCCGGATGCGTCATCTGATCCGTGAAATTTTAATCGATCAAATGCATGTCGACCGGGATTACCCTGCACCGACATATCCGGCGTCTAACTAAAAGGATTTGCTCAGCAATTTGCTAGCTAAAATAATGGCCGAACCCCGGGTTCGGCTTTTTTAGTATAGGCTATTTTACATTGGAACACGACCCACTTCGCTCGTGGCAGTGGCTAATTAAGAGGGTCGTCAAAGCCCGATAAAGGTGCCAACTTTTGTAGGAATTCATCTGTTATAAAAATTGTAATACTAATAATATTATAAATTTGTACCTTTACCGCGGTTCATAAGGGCCGCTAACTTTATTCAACTGTATGATTAACTTGTATGGTGCGGATTCTACTTTTACAGTATCCCAAAAACATCTCGCTCAGGCGCTTGAACAAGCTCGTATGGGCTTTTGGGAAGTAAGCTTGGTAGAAAAAAATTATATGTCTTGCACGGATCAGTGCAAAAGAAATTTTGGGTGGGACACGACGAAGGAGTTTAGTTACAGTGATATGCTGGGCTGTATCGTAGAAGAAGACCTAGAAGCGATGCAAGATTGCGTGGCCCGGTCTATTGAACTCCAAATTCCCTATAACGCGCAGTACCGCGTACGTCATAGCGATAATAGCATACATTGGATTGAGGCGCGTGGATGGGTCACTTATGACGAGGCCGGTTATCCGCAGGTCATATCGGGAACAACGCTTGATATTACCGAAAAGAAAGAACTGGAAATTTTGCGCGACGAAATGTTGAGTATTGCCATGCATGAAATCAAGACTCCGCTGTCATCTGTGAAAGGAACACTGCAGATGCTGGAAAGGAAATTGGAAGCACAAGAAGATACGCTATCGAATAAACTGATTCACAATGCGCTTAAAGCCACCGAGCGTATCAACCGATTGCTCAATGAAATGGTTGCACCTGTGATGGTTATGGCCAGGGGCATTACATTGGATAAGACCGAAATAAACCTATCACAACTCATCCTTGAAATAAGCCAAAACGCTGGACTGGTGTTCCCTGAAAGTGATATACAAGTGCATATACCTGAACAGGATGTCTTTCTGCAGGCTGACGGATATCGTATTGGACAGGTCATCACCAACCTGATCAATAATGCGATTAAGTATAGCGACGGAAAATCGCCCGTGCATATCAAGGCGGTAGCCCTTCGGGATGAAGTATCCATCGTGGTGAGTGATCTGGGTATGGGCATAAAATCAGAAGATCGGAAAAAAGTATTTGAGAAGTTTTATCGGGCCAATCGTGAGGGGCATATCGAAGGACTTGGTATTGGATTGTTTTTATGCGCCGATATCATATTGCGGCACGGTGGCCAGATCAAGATTCTTGAAAAGGAGGGACCGGGTACCGATATCTCTTTTACACTCCCTTATAACAAGTAGGTCATCGGCTCTTCAATAGAGACATCCGCTATACATGCATCTAACTTTTGATGGGCATTGAAGCTTTATAAAACGACTTTAACGTGGCGTTTAAAGGCTGCATATCTATTTTCATTTATTTAAAACTATTGTTGTTGAATGCAAGTTCTGATTTAAATGAACGGAAAAAGGACTTCCTTTTTCTGTTCATTTAAAGATGGAAAAAGATGAAAAGAAAAATAATAGTTTGCGATGAGAGCTCAATGGTATTGGAGGCTCTTTCATTGGTTTTAACGGATAAGTATGAGGTGTATACCGTTTCCCAATCAAAAAAACTGATAGGTGCAGTTGAAAGCATTCATCCCGACATCGTGCTCATGAGCGCAGAAATGCATTGGCAGTTTGACGGTAATCTAATCTTGCAAAGTCTTTTTTCTAAAACCGTCAAAACTATTCCGGTGATCATGATGTCTGCCAATCCGGCGGATAGTGAGTCGGCAAAGGCATGGGGTGCGGATAGCTTTTTACCAAAACCTTTGGACTTAAATGAGCTATACTATCAGCTTGAGAAATGTACAAAAATGACATGTCGCTCGACAGCTTGATCAGCATGTAATGAAAGTGCTGTGGTCGATTTGCCGACATGAAAAACGATGCAGTATAGTGGCAGAATTAAAAAGCATGGGGTATGGTAAACCAAAAATTACTACCTTCGCCCGGTGTGCTATCCACTCCGATTTCACCGCCATGCCGACGCACGATTTCAGCAGAAATATACAGCCCCAATCCGAGGCCAGAGTATTTTTTTCCGTCAGGATAGACCCGGTAATAGCGTTCGAAAATTTGATGCTGTAGTTCGGGGGCAATACCTTCGCCATAATCTCGAACGTGGATTTTCACATCGTCGGCTTTCTTTTCGATCCGCACATCAATTTTATAGGATTCGGGCGCATATTTGATCGCATTATTGATGAGGTTGGAAACGACTTGTTCGATACGCTGCTCATCGGCATTGATCACAGCGTCAAGATCGCCGATCAAATTGAGCTGATGCTTGCCGATAATATTGATGTCCTGGAAGCAGGAGCGGATCACTTTAGCCGCTGAAATAGGTGTTTTATTCAGTTTTAATTGCCCCAAACTGATGCGGTGCATATTGAGCAGATCATCGACCAGTGCTGTTATTTTTTTGACACTGACGCCCGACATGTCAATCAGTTTGCTGATGGTAACATCTGCCGATTTATCCTTGAGCATCTCCAGCATCTGTATTGTGCCCCGTAAACTGGTAATGGGAGTTTTGAGCTCATGGCTGGCGATACTGAGAAAATCCTCTTTCTGGGCTTCGTAATTTTTGCGTTTGGTGACATCTACGGTGACGCCGATGAGGTCCAAGGGTTTCCCTTCGGCATCATAACGGGTTAGTCCCGAAGAGTTGATCCAATGTAGTGAGCCGTCGGGCCAACACGTAAGATATTCGGCCTGATAGGTTATATTCTTAGCAATAGCTTCCTGAACTTTTTGCTCTACCGCCTCACGATGCTCGGGCACAATGGCTTGTATAAAGTCTTTAAATTGAAAGTCTCCTGTTGGGGGAAGACCGAAATGGCTTTTGCAGGTGGCTGATGCATTGTTTTTCCAGTTTTGAATATCGAGGTGGTAGGTTCCCAATTCTCCCGCTTTCAATGCGATTTCCAATTGCTGGTTGAGTGCTTCAAGATTTTCTTTCTGAAGGATACGATCGGTCACCCTATTGGCAATTACAATGATTGATTCCGTTTTTCCATCCTCGCCACTTAAGGGTTCATAGATAAAGTCAAAATACTGTTGAGATAGTACGCCGTCATATTCAAGCATGACAGGCGCGGTATCACCAATATAGGTTTCCCCACTGGTAAACACGTTATCAAGAATATCGAGATAAGGCTGATCTTGCAGCTCTGGCAATGCAGTGGCCAGCGGATGCCCGATGACAGCGGTGGTTTTGCCCCAGATTTTGAGCACCATATCATTGGCCACTTCAATCGTCAATTCGCGGCCTGTTAAAATGGCGAAAGCAATCGGAGCCTTGGTAATAAATGATTTTAAACGCTGCTCGCTCTTTTTCAGATTCTTATTGAGCAATAGCGTGATGTCATAGGATTTATACAGCTTGCTGTTGGTGAGCGTGAGCTGCTCGTTTGTAGCCTCCAGCTCGCTGTTGAGGTCGAGCAGCCGCTGCTGCATATTGGCTAGGTTGATATTGGTGGAAGCCACTTCTTGGACGTTTTCAATGGCTGCATAACGTAAAGCGACCTGATCCATTGCAGTACGGGCAAAGGACGCCAGCATGCGCTCTTCGGCGGCACTAAATTCGCGACATTGATAATCAGCAATACTGAATGTACCGATATGAAATCCATCGGAAGTGATCAATGGGGCAGCAGCATAGAAGCGCAGTCCATGTACCTCGCCAAAATTAGCCTCCGTGCTGACCCACACCTTGCCTTGTTGGATGATGTGCGATAGCAGGCTATCCGTACGGCTAATCCGTATCGGATCGATGCCGATAGCTGACTTAACAAAGATCCGTTCTGCGTCAACAAAGGAGAGTATTAGTACCGGTGTCCGAAAAACCTGTGCCGCTATTTCCAACAGGCCATCAAAAATTTTTTCGGAAGGGCTATCCATAATTTCGTAACGCTGCAGTGCGGCAATCCTTTCAATTTCCCTACGTGGTGTGGCCGCTTCGCTGAATACATCTTCTGTCATATGACCGGATTATCTTTACGTAAAGATAACCCAATCTTGGCAGATATACTACGCCGATGCAATAAAATTAATTTTTGTATAATAAAGCTGTTCGGAGTCGTCAGTTAGCTGTGCTGGCTCATTAATGAACATGGTTTAATACCTCAACCTCCTGAAATGTGAAACCTACGCGTATGGCTTTCAAACCGATCAGCCCCTGTAGGTCTTCCACCTCAAACTGTTCGATATCAGCCTCGAGCAGGCCTTTGTGCTGAAGCAGTTTTATATAGCCCAGGTATTCGGTTTCTTCGTGAATGGTGGAATAGACTATGACCAGTTTTCCTTTTTGGGTAATGCGCTCCGATTTTCCTTTAATCTTTGCTTTGTCGATGCGTTTCTTGGCAATTTCATACCGTACATTGTAGGAACCGTCGATATCAAACTGTTTTTCGTCCATCCGGAAACGGATGGAAATAGGTGTTGCAAAGACAAGCACTAGCGAGGTCACCTCCAATTGATGCGGCAGTGAGGGCTGCAGCAACTTAAATTCGTGTTCCATTGCGCACATGACCTGCAGCTGCCATAAGCGTAAGTTGCGCAGGTAATACAGCTCAAAGTTGCGGTCGGGCGCAATGGATGCACCAATATACATATTGTGTTCGATACCATCCGTTTTGTAGCGTTCGTAATAATGGGGGAAATATTCTTGGGCTTCGACCTGTTTTTCGTCCAACACGGCCACGAGCTTTTTATTGATGAGGGTGATGGAACTGTCATAATCGCGACGCGCCTCATAAAAACCACCGATTGCTAGGTTGATACGTTCAAAATAACGGTCGATTGCGTCGACAATGTTGGTATCTCGAGCGTTTTTTCGGAAGTTTTCCAGGATAGGATGGATGTCAGCATTAAAATACTCGAGCATCTGCTGTTCGGTATCGGTCAGCAGCGCATGCTGAAGTGCCGCCAGGTTTCTTTCCAGATCGAAAATCTTCTGCTCAAACAGGGGTAATTTTTGTGTCTGATTGATGGCCCTGAATAGGGCGATCAAATCACTGTTTTGGTTGGACAGGTCCTGCCGTATCGCCTGGTTGCGCGATTCGGATGACCCCTGTACGTCGATCTGTCCGTAAAGCGGATACACATGATCGAAGACAATCTCCTGCAGGGCATAGTCTTTCCCGAAAGCGCGGTCGTTCAGAAAGTGGACAGCTTCTTCCTGAAACCGCCATTTGACACTCGGGTGGATGGAGGTGTATTCCTTTTGGATCACTGCCTCGATCTGATTTTCTGTCTCGGAAAATGCTTTGGACACTTTATCTTTAATAAAAGGCAGAATAAAGTTGAGCTTGTTGGCATTGACAGAATTGAGTTCGCGTACCCGCGACGATGACATCTCCAGCAGACCCAAAACTTTGCCGCCTTCGATAAGGGGCACAAAAATAAAGCTCTTGACCTGCTGCTGCTTCAGCTTATTGATAAAATAGGCCTGTTTCGGATCAGTGATGGGCATCTTGTCGATATCGGGCACGACAAGATATTCATCTTTTGTCAGCAGGCTCTCGAGGGTGTCGCTGCAGAGCATCTCTTCACACTCGGTGATCGTGGAATCGTAGAGCAGATGGCTGTAAAGCTGTTTTTCGACAATCCGTAAGTTGTATTCGTTTCGGACCTTTTCAAATGAGGTGAGACCGATGCGCAGATCGCTAATTTTGTAGATAGACCTAAAAATATTTTCAATTTCTGCCAGCTGGATTGCGCTTTTCTCGCGGAGTAGATTACTCTTGAAGCTCGATACCGCATTTTCAATGGTGGCATCAAAAAGGGTCATTATGGCAAAGCCTTTTAAGATCCAGCTCCGTTCGGGGAATTTGGATTTCCATAAGGCAATATCCGAAAAATTGTCGATCAATTCAACAATATCTTCTTCTGAAAGATGCACAGTGCGTTCAGTGGGGATAATATCCATAAAATCGGCATTGAACAATACGCGGTAATGATGGATAATATTATTTTTATCTGGAATATCCAAAAATTGGGGCGCATCCATAGCATCTACCTTAAAGCCATAATACTGGCTGATGATGACGCAGCAATTGAGAATATAATAGGTGTCGGCAGAGATGTCGCGAAGACTGAATTCATAGTGATCACCAGCATCGCTTAAGATTTTTTCGAGTCTTGCGGTGTGATTGAACGTGTAGAGATGAAAGGGAATCGTAACGGCCTTGATCTCATTGTGTGTTAGTGAGCTCGGGAACAGGTCTGCCAGCAGCACCCTGATGATGGGCTCGTAGCGCAACAGATCGTCAGCTTTCTCCACACCTTCGATTAGTTGGGGATATTTCTTGATTTCGTCCAGTAACGAGCGCGCGTAAGCGGCCTGAAAATCGATCGGCGATAAGGCGGCTTTTTCAAAGGCGGGTATAATCTTGTGAAAAGCGATCAGGGTTTTGAACGGACTGGAATCAAAGGCGAAATTAAACTGCATAATGGTTGTTCCCGACTAAATTAGATTATTGCTGGAAGATGTACAAAAATAAAAAATAATCGGCGATTGCAGGACGGATTTTTAATACATTTTTCCGTTTTTACGGAAGGATGTCATATCGGCTCCGTCCACTGCTGTCCAGCTATAGGTTAATAATCGTAAAAGCACCAAACTGTATGGTCATGCGCTTGTTCTATACACAAAAGACATAAGCAAGCGGAATCAGATCGCACAGAAGGAATAGGGGGTTGCTTAAAGCAGCGATTAACTTGAGCTCAGCGATTGGGAAACGCAGGCAGAGGTCAGAAGGCTGGCAACAGCAATAAGGATATGACAACGCATATAAAAATTAAAAACTAATACCATGGAAGAGAGAACTACATTTACCGGGATTCCCGTGACCAACGACGAAGGAATAGAAAAGTATTTTGATTTTGAAGTAGGTCGGGAGGAAGGCCAAAACGAATATGCACGCATTACAATGGATGGATGCCAGCTCATCTTAGATGAACAACTGGCTTATCTCAGCGGTGATCTGCCGGAAGAATGGCACAGGCCAGCGATCGATAAACTACTCTTTTTATTGTCGGTAGACCGTAATAGTGATGATAGCGCACAGGCGTAATAGGTGGAAATAAGGTCGTATACAGCGAATCGTCTCAATAGGCTACTGGATCGAAGGGACAATGGGTAGGCTTGACGTGTTGGATGGTGCGGAGAAACAGTCTATGGAGTATAAACAAAAAAAGCTCATCGTATGATGAGCTTTTTTTGTACCTAGGGCGGGAATCGAACCCGCACTCCCTTAACGGGAACAGGATTTTAAGTCCTGCGTGTCTACCAGTTCCACCACCTAGGCAGGTGAGCGAAAAACGAGATTCGAACTCGCGACCCCAACCTTGGCAAGGTTGTGCTCTACCAGCTGAGCTATTTTCGCATTGGAATTATTATTCTTTCAATCGGTCAGAACCTTGCGTTCTTCCTTTTCGGTGGTGCCAGCTGGATTCGAACCAGCGACACAAGGATTTTCAGTCCTTTGCTCTACCAACTGAGCTATGGCACCTTTTCAACGTGAGCTGTTTGCCTTATTGATGATGCAAATATAGACGGATTATTTGAATTACGAAAGCGAAAAGCGCTTTTTTTTACGTTTAAACGCCAACCTGCTGATTTTTAAGTAAAAAAAAAATAAGGGGCTATCCGTATGGAATAGCCCCTGTATAGTTTGTTGATGCTGTTGATTACGACAATTTGCCAACTTCTAAGACCAAATCAACAATTTTGTTTGAATAACCCCACTCGTTATCGTACCAAGATACCACTTTAACGAAGTTGTCATTCAATGAAATTCCAGCTTTCGCATCGAAGATTGATGTACGTGCATCACCTAAGAAATCTGAAGAAACAACTTCGTCTTCAGTATAACCCAAGATACCTTTCAATTCACCTTCAGAAGCTTCTTTCATCGCTGCCTTGATGTCTTCGTAGGAAGCACCTTTGTTTAAACGTACTGTCAAGTCAACAACTGAAACGTCTGCTGTAGGAACGCGCAATGACATACCTGTCAATTTACCTTTCAATTCAGGAAGAACCAAACCTACTGCTTTAGCAGCACCTGTAGATGAAGGGATGATGTTTTGGTATGCACCACGGCCACCTCTCCAGTCTTTTACTGAAGGACCATCCACTGTTTTTTGTGTTGCAGTTACGGCGTGAACTGTAGTCATCAAACCTTCAACGATACCAAATTTATCATTCAATACTTTAGCGATAGGCGCTAAACAGTTTGTTGTACATGAAGCGTTCGAAACGATATTTTGATCAGCTTTCAATTCTTTGTGGTTTACACCCATTACGAAAGTAGGGGTATCGTCTTTTGCTGGAGCAGACATTACCACTTTCTTAGCACCTGCATCGATATGTTTTTGAGCCAACTCTTGTGTCAAGAAGAAGCCTGTAGATTCGATGATCACTTCAGCACCTACTTCATCCCATTTCAAGTTTGCTGGATCTTTCTCAGCTGTAACGCGAATAGTTTTTCCGTTAACAACCAAATTACCGTCTTTTACTTCTACAGAACCGTCAAATTTGCCATGTGTTGAATCATATTTCAACATATAAGCCATATAGTCTGGTTCAACTAAGTCATTGATACCAACAATTTCAATTTCTGGACGATTGATTGCTGCTCTGAATGCTAAACGACCAATACGGCCAAATCCGTTAATTCCAATTTTCATATTCTTAATTTTTATTGATATAATATTTAATTAAATTGTGTATTGGTTCCTTGACTACAGTTCCAATACTGATATTAAATTCTTCTGTGGCAACTTCCCGGAGGAGGTTCTCATAATTGAACGCAACCGAACCGGTAAAGTTTACGTCACTGTCGGGATATTCTTTCATTAGCGGCTTGATGTAAGTTTTAATAAACGTACGAAGCCCGTTTTTAACCAGCTGATTGATGAATAAATGATCTTTGTTGTCAAGTACAAAATCGGTAAAGGAATTCAGAAAATTTGTCGGTTGAGGTGCAAAATAAACCCGTTCCAAAATCATTTTCTTATCAATATTAAATTGTCTTTCCAATTTGTCCCGAAGATCAATAGGGAGAGATTCTGTCATATAATGTTTGAGCAGCTGCTGGCTATTCCAATTTGTCGCTCCCTCATCGGCTAGGATGTAGCCTAGACCATAGTTATTATCAATGATTTTTTTCCCTGTATAATAAGCTGCATTCGATCCACTTCCTATAATCCCAATGATGCCTCTTTCGTCGCCAAACGTAGAAATCGCCGAAGCGATTACATCATGGTCTACCCGCACACGAGCGTTGACAAAAAAACGTTCCAAGACATTCTTTATTTTATCTTTGCGCTCCTTGGACGATGACCCCGCACCAAAAAAATAAATCCGCTTTATTTTCTCGGCGTTGTTGATCAGATTGGTGTTCTTGTGCAGGTGCTGTAGTATGGAACGCTCATCTTGAAGATAGGGATTGATCCCGTTCATGCGAAAACCAGTGGTTATACGGCCTTTATCGGCCAATCTCCAGTCCGAAAATCGCGATCCACTATATACTACTGCTATCATGTCTGTTCAATTTATGATTATAAAATCTCAGCCATTTCCAATAAATCAGGGCTAAGTTTGATTTCCTTATTGCTGATTGCTTCTTCAATTGGAGTTGTTTGGATTTCATTGCCACGCAGACCTACAGTTATTCGTGTATTTCCTGCCAATAATTCATTGACAGCAGCAAAGCCCAATCGACTAGCAAGCACGCGGTCGAAACTCGTTGGAGAACCACCTCGTTGCAAATGCCCTAATATACTAACTTTCGTGTCGTAATGATCAAACTTTTCTTTTACTTTTTTCGCTACATAATATGCTCCACCGTTTTGGTCGCCCTCAGCAACAATAACGATAGAGGATGATTTCTTCTTAATAGCCCCATCTTCCAGGTGGCGGATCAGATCGTCAATAGCCGTTTCTTTTTCAGGAAGTAAAATGGCCTCGGCTCCGCCTGCAATACCGGCATTTAAAGCGATACAACCCGAGTCTCTACCCATTACCTCCACAAAGAAAAGACGCTCATGCGAAGCTGCCGTATCTCTGATTTTATCAATTGCTTCGATAACGGTATTATTGGCCGTATCATACCCAATGGTATAATCCGAACCATACAAATCGTTGTCTATCGTTCCCGGTATCCCTACTACGGGAATGTCGAATTCTTTGGAAAAAAAGTTTGCACCGGTAAAGGATCCATCACCGCCGATTACCACCAAAGCGTCAACACCAGCAGCTTTTAGATTATCGTAGCCTTTTTGACGGCCCTCTGGCGTTTTGAACTCCATGCAACGCGCCGTTTTCAATATTGTACCGCCACGTTGGATGATATTACTGACCGAACGCGTATCCATTTCTATAAAATTGGCATCGATGAGGCCTTGATAACCTTGGTAAATACCAGTAACTTCTAATCCCTTATGTAATGCTGTACGAACTACAGCACGTATACAGGCATTCATGCCAGGAGCATCACCTCCAGATGTTAAAACGCCTATTTTTTTAATTTCTTTTATCACACGCAATATTTTAGGTGATACGAATATAAGATTTTTATAGTGTATATTCTACACTTTGAATAAATTTTTCAATATTTTTTTGCGCATCACGTTTAGGAAGCGTATAATTGTTACAGATAACCCGATGATTAGTAACCGCTAAATTTAGCTCAGTATATTGCACATAAATAGATTTAGAAGTTTTGTATAGTAATTTTACCGTAGACTGTGTCATATTAGGCTTTCACGAAGGAGAATTAAAAGTTCTTCTGGCCGAAAGAAATGAATATCCTTTTAAGGATTGGTGGGCATTGCCAGGCTTTTTCGTGGATAACGATGAAGAGATGGAAGATGCCGTAAAGCGGATTTTGTATGAAAATACAGGTTTGAAAGATGTCTTTATGGATCAGCTCCATTCCTTTGCTGGTTTAAAAAGGCATCCAAAGGGACGAATTTTAACCGTGGCTTATTATGCTCTCATTCAATTGGACAGTACCAAACTGAAAACGAAGCCTGTTACAAATTACATGAAACAGGCCAAATGGTTTCCTGTTCGTAATGTACCCGAACTGGCCTTTGACCACAAGCAGATTTTGGATCTCTGTCTGGAAAGATTGCAGCGTCGCCTCGCTTATAAGCCTATCGCTTTTGAATTGCTTCCCGAAAAATTTACCCTTACCCAATTACAGCTGGTCTATGAGGGAATATTGAATAAACAACTCGATAAACGCAATTTTAGAAAGAAAATGCAAAACTATGGGTTTCTAAAAGAACTCGATGAGGTACAGACCGGTGTGGCGTATCGCGCAGCAAGACTCTATAAATTGGACAAAAGGAAGTTTCTAAAACATTTTCAGAACACGGTCGCATTCTGATTGTGTGATTTATCCTAATAAAGGCAAACTTATAAAGTTTGCCTTTTTTGTTGTCAGCTCAATATCAAAATTATTACAATTTCAAAATTTATTTTGTACGGCATGTTACTTTTTATATTTTTGAACAATTTCTGATAAAAGTCAGAAAGTTGAAAGGAGTTTTTTGAAGAATGGAAGATAGAAAAGATCAAATCATCGAGGCGGCGATACGGCGCTTTATGCATTACGGTTTTAGTAAGACTACGATGAATGAAATTGCGG
Source organism: Sphingobacterium sp. UBA3549 (assembly GCF_002376635.1). Lineage (NCBI taxonomy): Bacteria > Pseudomonadati > Bacteroidota > Sphingobacteriia > Sphingobacteriales > Sphingobacteriaceae > Sphingobacterium > Sphingobacterium sp. UBA3549. The sequence goes on from NZ_DFOE01000024.1 coordinate 140,023, forward strand.
AGGATATAAAAATTACTAAAGCGAATTTGTATTACTATTATTCAGAGAAGAATGCACTGATACGCGATGTGATTGTGCGTTTAACAGATGAATATAGGGAAGAGGAAGAAAAGGTGGCCGATGCACATGAAGGTACTACGTACGAACTGATCATCAAGATTTTGGAGCTGCGTGATGCATTTGTACGGAAATACTATATGTTGCACATGAACGAAAATCTGGAATGGATAAAGGGGCTTTCTATGCAGGATTTTTTTCAGTGCCTGCATGACCGCGATGTAAAAGCGTTATTTGAGATTTTGCAGGTAGGTGCCGAAAAGGGGGAAATCGACGGTGAGGAACTCTATAAGACCGCTGAAATCTATGTGGAATTGATGAAGAGTCTCTCGCTGATGTGCAATATTTCGGATATCATTTCGGGCATACCAAACCAGGACCGTTTTGATGAAGTATTACAAAAGCAAAAGTTGGCTACCAAGCTTTTTTTTAATGGTATAGGTAAAAAGTAGATATAAAATTAGGATAAACAAATTAGGAATGAAAACAATCAGAATACTAGCCAGCCTTTTATTAGGTACGATGGTTTTCCAAAGTCATGCACAACAACAGTTAACCTTAAGTGACGCCATTAAATTTGCGTTGCAAAATAAGGCTGATGCAAAAAAGGCAGGTCTTGATATTGCAAATGCTGAGCACAAAATTGCGGAAGTTAAATCGGGAGCATTGCCGCAGGTGAATTTTAACGGTGGAATTACCTACAATCCAATGATCCAAAAAGTTGCTTTACCGGGGGAAATTGTCGGTCAGCCGGGAACAACTGTGATGGCCGCTTTTGGACAAAAATGGCAATCTACCAATACCATCAGTTTAAACCAACAGCTGTTTAACCAGACGGTATTTACGGGACTGAAAGCTGCAAAAACGACTCGCGAATTTTATGTGATCAATAAGACCTTGACGGATGAGCAACTGATCGAGAAAGTGGCTAATAGTTATTATGATGTTTACCAGTCCAAACTGCAGTTAAAAACCGTGGACAATAACCTGGAAAGTACCACCAAAACACGGGATGTTATTGAAGGGTTGGTTAAAAACGGATTGGCGAAAAAAATTGACCTGGATCGTACCAATGTTGCCGTGACAAACCTGAAAGCTTCTAGGCAACAACTTATTAATGCGGTGGAACTGAAAGAAAATGCATTGAAATTTGTTATCGGCATGTCCATGTCCGAGCAGATTACCATGCCGACTTCAACATTTGAAACCGTAGCACTGGATGCGATATATGATCCGCTTGATGTGTCGAATAGGACAGAAATCCAGGTGCTTTCAAAACAGAATGAATTGCTTGAACTAAATAAAAAGGCAGAGATCTCCAAATATTATCCGACGCTTTCTCTTACAGCGAATTATGGAAGACAGGGATTGGGACCTGTATTCCCGATATTTTCTAAGGCACAGGGCGTAAATTGGTCTGGCTTTTCTGGTATCGGACTGAACCTTACCGTTCCTATTTTTAACGGTTTCCTTACACGCTCCAAAGTGCGTCAGGCGCAGATTGATATCGATAAATTGCAGATCGATATTGCCGACACCAAGCTGGCATTGAATATGGCAGCTGAGAATTCACGGGTACAGATCAAAAACTCATTATTGACAATCGAATCGAACCGTAAAAATGTGGATCTGGCAAAATCAGTATTGGATGATACCAACAACAATTATAAAAATGGCCTAGCGACATTGACTGATCTGCTGGATGCTGAAAATGCGTATGCAGATGCGCAAAATAATTTAAATACTTCTTTGCTGGATTATAAAATCGCTGAGGTTCAGCTGATCAAAGCGAATGGAAAACTTAAATCATTGATTAACGAATAATTGACTAATACAATATGAAACGCGGAATTATTACCCTACTTATTATTGCTGCTGGTTTAGCAGGAATATTTTTTGTGTTAAATAAGAATAAAAAGAAAAATGAGGCCGAAACAGCGGAGGTTGCCAAGAAAAATGCAGCAATCGCCGTGCGTATCGATACAGCGAAAGTGTCTTCCATGGATTTACGCTATACCGCAAATGGCACCTTCTCTCCAAAACAGGAAGTGACCGTTTCGGCTCAAACTGCCGGCAGAGTAGTCAGAGTATTGGTGGATGAAGGTTCCCGCGTGAGCGCCGGACAGACTTTAGCGATCATTGAAGGCGATAAACTGAATGTAAACGTAGCCAATGCGCAAGCCGCATTTACCAATGCGCAGGCTGATCTGCAACGCTTTGAAAGTGCTTACTCGACCGGAGGTGTAACCAAACAGCAGTTGGATCAGGTGAAATTGCAGTTCGAAAATGCCAAGAATAATTTAAAAGCATCTAAATTGAATGCCGGCGATGTGACCATCAAAACGTCAGTATCGGGAATCGTCAATGCACGTAAGATTGAACCGGGTACCTACCTGAATATTGGCGCTCCAGCCTTTGATATTGTCAATGTAGCCACCTTGAAATTGCGCGTTAACGTCGACGAAAAGAACGTTGCGACGTTAAAGATCGGTCAGTCTGTTGACGTGAGTGCAAGTGTTTATGCCGATCAGCGCTTTACAGGAAAGATAACGTTTATTGCCCCCAAATCGGACGGTAGCTTAAATTTTCCAGTAGAGATAGAGGTCAATAATGCATCAAACAAATTGCGTGCAGGTATGTACGGTACAGCAATCTTTGGTGAGGGTGTTGCCACCAATACCTTAATCGTGCCGCGCAATGCTTTTGTAGGTAGTGTGAGTGACAATAAGATTTTTGTGCTCAAAAATGGTAAAGCAATTGAAACAACGGTCAAATCGGGTAGAAACTTTGGTGATTACATCGAGATTTTAGGTGGTTTGCAAGATGGTGATCAGGTAATTGTATCGGGTCAGATCAATTTATTTGACCAAAGCCCTGTAGAAATTATTAAATAGAGGATACTGTAATCAATAGCTGATGAAACGCTGTCTTTGCACGGCTATTTAAAATAAAATATTCTAATGAAAATTACCGAAATATCGATAAAACGCCCCAGTATCATTATCGTATTATTTATAATACTGACATTGGGTGGGTTGTTTTCTTATACGCAATTGGGCTACGAACTGGTCCCTAAGTTTGAAATCAACGTAATCACGGTACAAACAATCTATCCGGGGGCATCGCCTGCGGAAGTGGAAAGTTCGGTCACCAAGAAAATAGAAGATGCAATTTCTTCGTTGGAAAGTATTAAAAAGGTGGAGTCGACCTCGCTCGAAGGGGTTTCGATTGTGATGGTTACCCTGAATAACGGTGCAGATGTCAACTTCCTCCTTACAGACGCCCAACGAAAAATCAACGCTGTCGTCAACGATTTGCCGGACGATGTGAAGACGCCTTCGCTCTCCAAATTCTCGTTTGATGATGTGGCAATCATGAGTCTGGCCGTCACATCCAACTTGTCAGAGAAAGAGCTTTACGACTTATTGGACAATAAAATTCAACCGGTTTTTGCACGGATCAATGGGGTAGCCAAGGTGGACATGATCGGTGGGGAGGAACGCGAAATACAGATTTCCGTAGATCCGAAAAAAATTGAAGGTTATGGACTGACAATTTCTCAGGTGCAACAGACTATTGCATCGTCCAACCTGGATTTTCCTACAGGTAACGTCAGTACCCGCGACAACCGTACAACGATTCGTCTTGCAGGTAAAGTAACCTCTATCGAAGAGTTGCGCAATCTGCCTATCACTACACCTGCAGGCGTGCAGATTTATCTGCGCGATATCGCCGATGTGCAGGATGGTATCAAAGAGATTGAAAAGGTGGCACGTTTGGACCGCCAAAACACGATATTGCTACAGGTATTTAAACAGTCTGATGCGAATGCCGTGGCTGTGTCTGAGGCCGTAAAGAAAGTTATCGCTGTACATGATAAAGATGGAAAAGTTATTAGTGGGGTAGAGAAGGATTATGCGGCGCAGAATATTAAAATTCTGGTGGCTAATGACTCTTCTGATTTTACCTTAAATGCGGCTGATAACGTTATCCACGATTTGATGATCGCCATTGCTTTGGTGGGTTTTATCATGCTGTTCTTCCTGCAAAGTTTGCGTAATGCTGCCATTACCATGGTTGCGATCCCGCTCTCCTTGATTGCGACTTTTATCGGTTTGCTACTGATGGGGTATACCTTAAACCTCATGTCCTTACTGGGACTGTCATTGGTGGTAGGTATCTTGGTGGATGATGCGATCGTGGTGATCGAAAATATTCACCGCCATATGGAGATGGGAAAAAATAAAGTACGCGCGGCGTATGACGGGGCTTCTGAAATTGGATTTACGGTAACGGCAATCACCTTGGTCATTGTCGTCGTGTTCCTTCCAATCGCCATGTCAACGGGATTGGTGGCCAATATCCTTGCCCAATTCTGTGTGACTGTCATCATCTCGACGTTATTGTCCTTATTGGTATCCTTTACGGTCGTACCTTGGTTGTATTCACGCTTCGGTAAATTGGAGCATCTGAGCAAGAAGTCGCTGTTTGGCCGTATCATCCATGGTTTTGAAAGTGGATTGAACAGCTTTACACATTGGGTTGCAGGTTTGTTAACCTGGTCATTAAAGAATGTCAAAACCAAATTGGCCACCTTAGGTTTGGCGATCGGTTTACTTATTGCATCATTCGCGCTCGTGGTTAAAGGTTATATTGGTTCGGATTTCTTTCCGAGTGTAGACCGGAAAGAATTTTTTATCCAGCTGGAACTCGATAAAGATGCTTCTTTGGAAAAGACAAACTTGTTAACGCAGAAAGCCGAGGCTTATATCACGGCGAAGCCAGATGTCAAGGAAATCATTACCACAGTAGGTCAGTCTTCAGACGGAATGGCGTCGACAACAGGCTCACGTTATAAATCGGAGATCCATGTGATTCTCGACAAGGAAAATTTTGAAGGCAACTCGCAGGTGTATTCAGCAACATTAAAACGCGAACTGGAAAATAAGCTGATCGGTGCCAAGATCAAAACTGTGAACGTGGGTATCATGGGAGCGGAACAAGCGCCATTGAAATTGACCATCATTGGTGCCTCGGTCGAAGATGCGCAGGAATTTGCTGAGAAAGCAGCAGATCTATTGCGGAAAATTCCTGGATCTGCAGGGGTTAAGTTGACTTCCGAAGCCGGTAATCCGGAGATCAATGTGAAGATAGACCGCGATAAAATGACTTCGTTGGGATTGAACGTATCTACCGTAGGTATGACCATGCAGACAGCATTCTCCGGTAATACGGATAATAAATATAGAGCGGGGGATAACGAGTATGACATCAATATACGCTATAACGAAAGTGGTCGTGCAACGATCGACAACGTGCGTGCCCTTAAATTTATCAACAATCAAGGCGCTTCCATTTCATTGGATCAATTTGCTGAAGTGACTTATGGCTCGGGACCTACTTTGCTAGAACGACGCGACAAATCGCCAGCCGTATCTATTCAGGGGCAGGCCATCGGTAGACCGATGGGTACTGTCGCTCAGGAGTGGCAGGCGCAGTTTGAGAAATTGCCGCGTAAACCCGGAATTGTATTTGTATGGGGTGGTAATATGGAAAACCAAAGTGAAGGTTTCGGTACATTGGGAATCGCTTTGTTAGCATCTATCATCTTAGTATACCTCGTTATGGTCGCATTGTACGACAGTTTTATCACACCTTTTGTTGTGTTATTCTCGATTCCATTGTCGTTTATTGGTGCATTGTTGTTCCTGGCATTAGGAAATCAGACTTTGAACATCTTTACCATTTTGGGTATTATCATGTTGATTGGTCTAGTTGCTAAAAATGCGATCATGCTGGTCGATTTTGCAAACCACCGTAAGGAAGCCGGCGATAATACGCACGACGCTTTAGTGGCTGCCAACCACGCGCGTCTTCGTCCGATCCTGATGACGACAATTGCGATGGTCTTCGGTATGATCCCTATTGCAATCGCTACAGGCGATGGCGCAGATATGAACAGAGGGCTCGCTATTGTCATCATCGGAGGTCTATTGTCCTCCCTATTCTTGACGTTAGTTGTAGTACCCGTGGTGTACTCCATTTTTGATAGTCTTCAACGTCGTTTTGGAAAGAAAGAGAAGACTGACTATGAGGCCTTGATGAAGGAAGATTATGACCATGTGGACGTGGCAGAACATTAAAAAATAAGTAAATGTAATATCCAAAAAAGGCGGTTAATATGTGTTAACCGCCTTTTTTGTATTAATTTTAGGTTAATCAATCGATTGCATAAATATTTTTTATTACATTGCGTCGCATTAACAAAATATACACTTAAAATTGAGACAAGCATGTGTGGAATTGTAGGATACACAGGTTATCGTCAGGCGTACGGTATCGTCATTGACGGATTGAAAAAGTTAGAATACCGTGGATATGACAGTGCTGGAGTGGCATTGCATAAAGGTGATCAGATCGATGTTTACAAAAAGACAGGTAAAGTCGCAAACTTAGAAGAGTTTGTGTTCGGTCAGGATCTCCAATCAACTACAGCGATAGGCCATACACGTTGGGCAACACACGGTGAGCCTTCGGACAGAAATGCACACCCCCATTATTCTAATAGTGGACGTATAGCCATGATCCATAACGGGATTATCGAAAACTACGCTTCTTTGAAGTCGGAATTGATCAACAAAGGGTATACGTTTAAGAGCGATACGGATACAGAGGTGCTCGTCAATTTTATTGAAGAGATTCAATCTCAGAACGAATGCTCGCTAGAGGAAGCTATTCGTATTGCCTTGAAACGGGTAGTAGGAGCTTATGTGATCCTCGTATTGGAGGCAGGTCATCCGGATCGTATTATTGCAGCGCGTAAAGGAAGTCCTTTAGTTATTGGTATCGGTAAAAATGAGCATTTTTTGGGTTCAGATGCTTCGCCGATGCTAGCCTACACCAAAGAGGTGGTATACATCAACGATTACGAATTGGCGATCATTACGCCGGACGAACTGATCTTGAAAAATCTAGGTAATGAACGCATCACACCTTACGTTCAAAAATTAGATCTTGAGTTGTCAGCAATCGAAAAAGGCGGTTACGACCACTTTATGCTAAAGGAAATATTCGAACAACCCGATACTATTTTCGACTCCATGCGTGGTCGGCTAGACCTGCAGTCGCATCAGATTACGCTGAGCGGTATCGAGAAGTTTGCAAACGAAATCAGTAATACCAACCGCATTGTGATTGTCGCTTGTGGAACAAGCTGGCACGCCGGACTTATCGCAGAGTATATTATTGAGGAACTGTGCCGAATTAATGTGGAGGTCGAATATGCCTCGGAATTCCGCTATCGTAATCCCGTTATCCATCCTGGAGATGTAATTTTGGCCATCTCTCAAAGTGGTGAGACTGCGGATACGTTAGTCGCTTTGGAAAATGCTAAAAAACAAGGTGCTATTATTTTAGGCGTTGTCAATGTGGTGGGATCTTCTATTGCCCGTCTTTCGGATGCTGGTGCCTATACACATGCAGGTCCTGAAATCGGCGTAGCAAGTACCAAAGCGTTTACAGCACAACTGACAGTACTGAACCTAATTGCTTTAAAAGTCGCTTCATTAAAGGGTTCAATCAGCGACGAACGTTACCAGGCACTTGCTCGGGAATTGAATGAAGTTCCGAAGAAAGTGGAATGGATCTTAGATACGCAGGTGGAGAAAATCAAACAGATTGCCAAAAAGTATAAAGATGCCCGCGACTTCCTATTCTTAGGCAGGGGATATAACTTTCCGGTTGCCCTCGAAGGTGCCCTGAAGTTGAAGGAAATTTCATACATCCATGCCGAAGGTTACCCGGCAGCGGAAATGAAACATGGTCCTATCGCATTGGTAGATGAAAACTTACCTGTTGTATTTATCGCCACTAAAGATGCTTATCACGAAAAGATTGTATCGAATATCCAAGAGATCAAAGCGCGTAAAGGCAAAATCATCTCGGTTGTCACCCAAGGCGATACTGTTTCTGAAAGCTTATCGGATGATTTTATGGAAATACCAGAAGCCGATGAAATCATTGCACCATTGATTTCTGTTGTGCCACTGCAACTCCTATCGTATTATATTGGCGTAGAGCTAGGATTGGATGTGGATAAACCACGTAACTTGGCTAAGTCCGTAACTGTAGAGTAAGGAGGCTGATGAGTATATTGAAGAAAAAACCTTTGGAGCAGCTGGGATATGGATTTATCCCAGCTGAATTTATTCCAGCAGGACAAGACGAATATACCCTGCGTTTTCAACAAAATCCGCGGAATGACTTTCGGGATCTGACGGATGAAGAGATTCAGCAGTTAATCAAAAACGGCAACTGGTCCAGCGACTGGTCCAAAGTTAAAGTATCGGCGGTCTTTGATCCAAATCAGATCCAACATTGTAAATTCTATGGTCTGGTCCGTATCGGAAATCTGAGCCCAAGTTACCTGGACTATCGCAATTTGAAATTGCCTATAGGCCTGTATCATTCCACGATTGTAAGTTCGGATTTTGGCGACGATGTTGCTGTCCATCACGTGGGTTTTCTGTCTTACTTTATCGTTGGTAATGAGGTGCTGTTAAGCCAGATTAAGGAAATGGAAACAGGCAGTACAGCGAAATTTGGCAATGGTATCCTCCGCGATGGCGAAGCGCCCGAAAAACGGATACAGCTGGAGCTCTGCAATGAAAATGGTGCACGCTCGGTCTATCCTTTTGATGGCATGCAGTCTGCAGACGTATACCTCTGGACCCGTAATCGACAGGATCATGTGCTGCAACGCCGATTTGGGGAATTGACTGATCAGAAATTTGGCAGTCAACGTGGCTTTTACAGTCAGATCGGCGACCGTTGTGTCATCAAAAATACCTTCACGATCAAAAATGTAAAGATCGGAACTGATGTATATATCAAAGGGGTCAGCAAACTGAAAAATGTGACGGTCAATTCCTCGCAGGAATCTTATACCCAGATTGGCGAAGGCTGTGAGCTTGTCAATGGTATCATAGGCTACGGCTGCCGCATATTTTACGGTGTTAAAGCCGTACGTTTTATCTTGGCTTCTTATTCGCAGTTGAAGTACGGTGCCCGTCTGATCAACTCGTATCTGGGCGACAACTCCACTATTTCCTGTTGCGAAGTATTAAATTCTTTGATCTTCCCGGCACATGAGCAGCACCATAACAATTCTTTTCTATGTGCGGCGCTCGTGATGGGCCAAAGTAATATGGCTGCGGGAGCTACGGTAGGATCCAATCACAACTCTAGAGCAGCGGACGGTGAAATTATCGCGGGACGTGGTTTTTGGCCGGGACTCTGTGTCAGTTTAAAACACAACTCCAGATTTGCATCGTATTGTCTTATTGTCAAAGGAGATTTTCTGCACGAATTGGACATTAGATTGCCTTTTACGTTGGTAAGCAATGATGTGCAGCATGATCAGCTGGTATTGATTCCGGGCTATTGGTTTATGTACAATATGTACGCGCTGGTGCGTAATGCCAATAAATATGAAGCCAGGGATAACCGACATTTCAAAAACCAATATTTTGAATACGATATGTTGGCACCGGATACGGTGAATGAAATGTTTGAAGGAATGGATCTATTGGCTTTGGCCGTTGCAGATAGTCTTCATACCGCAGCAGGTAAGGAAGTGCAGGAGCGTATTATTGCCGGCCGGGCACTGCTCGCCAACAATATGGATCTTAAGAACCAGACCATTGTGCTCCAAGGAGCAGAGAATTCCCGAAGACCTACCGTGATTCAGAAAGTAGGTGAGGCGTATCATTTGTATCGCTCGTTTATCAAATACTACGGTGTGTTGCATTTGATGGATGCACTCGAGGACGGTCTTTCGCTGCAGGATATCATAGAATCCTTAGCGGATAAGACGCGTACAAGCTGGCAAAATATAGGTGGGCAGCTGATCGAAAGCAACGCGTTGCAAACTTTTCTGAATGATATTAAATCTAAAAAAATAGATTCTTGGGATGAAGTCCACGAGTTCTATCATGATAAGAGTAAAGCTTATGCCTTGGATAAACGTGAACATGCGCTCTTGTCTTTAATGGAGATTCTAAATTTAGAAGGGATGGCTTTATCAGCAGATAAAATTGTATCTTTGTTGGATCAGGCACTCGGACACCGAATCTGGATTGGTGAACAGATTTACAAATCGCGCGCTAAAGACTACAAAAATCCATTCAAAAACATGGTGTATGCCAATGATGAAGAACGAGATATTGTGGTAGGAAAGCTGGAGGAGAACTCCTTTATCAATCAACAACAAAAAGAATTAGAGACATTTAAGATAAGGGTTGCTAATTTGAAAGGGCAATTTTAAAAGAAAGGCTTCCGCTCGGAGGCCTTTTCTTTTTTGAACTTCACACTGCCTGAAGAAGCTCCACACTGCCCAAAAATCCGCGCTGCTCTCGAGCGTGAGTTGCAGTTCTTTAATCATTAATCTTATCAAGAGGTTTGCGTTTATTCTCTTTGATCTGTTTAAAGTGACTCGGTGTAAGTCCAGTAACCTTTTTAAATTGATTACTTAAATAAGCAACACTGGAGTAATTGAGTTTATAAGCAATTTCACTCAGGGTGAGTTCGTCATAAACCAATAACTCTTTGACATATTCAATTTTCTGGCCAATGAAATACTTTTCGATGGTCATGCCTTCCACTTCTGAAAAAAGATTGGAGATGTAGTTGTAGTCGTGATGTACTTCCTTGCTGATAATTTCGGAAAGATTGAGGTTAGTATCATTATGCTGGTTGCGGATAAGGTCCAAAACAAGATGTTTGACCTGCTCAATGATGACCGTTCTTTTATCGTCAATGAGTTCAAAGCCAAGGCTGGAAAAGGTGGCAGCAAGTTGCTTGGTCTCCGCTTTGGTTAGTTCTTCATCGATTTCAACCTGACCCAAGGAAATATGTTTGATATGGAGATTGAGCTTGGCCAATTCATTTTCAACGACCATAATGCACCGATTGCACACCATATTCTTTATCGCAAGTTTCATATGTAAATTATTTTAAATACAAGTTACCAATGTAAACCCAAAAATCGATAATTTATTGGACATGGGGTTGTAAGATTTGGAGATTATCTTGTATTATTTTTTAAAGCGTTACGGTTTGATTTCAATGGGAGTGCCAATTGGAACTGCTTTAAAAAGTTCATCAATCTCCGAGTTAGTTAGCGCCATACAACCTAAAGTCCAGTCCATGTGCCGCTGCAACTTGCCGATAAAGCCCATACCATTTCTAAGCCCGTGGATCTTAATGTCGCCGCCAGCTGCCTTTCCTAAGGCTTTGGCCTGGGCGATATCTGCTTGATTGGGATAGGAGACCCCAAGGTTTTTGTGGTAGTCGCTATACTGATTTTTATCGTTGATCGTATATAGACCCTCAGGTGTTTTTAAATCGCCTTCAAACTGTTTGGCACCGATAGGTTGCCTACCCAGTGAAATCCGGTAAGTTTTTAACAGCCTTCCGTCACTATACGCTAATAGCGACCTTTTCGATTTGTAGACGACAAGCTTGTCGACTTTAGCGTTGTTACTTAGTGCAGGTTCCGGATAGCTGTTGTAGCCCCACAGCCCCAGGGCAATAAGGATAAAGAGAGCGATAACCGTTTTTAATACTATTTTACGTTTTTTTTGTCGCTTCATCTTTGAGAAGTTTTAAAAGTGTATAAATGGGTAAACGAAGTGCCAGACACTGCGCTGGCACTCGGTTTATTTTTATGCTTTCGTTTTCCGGAAGATAAAGTATAATCCGACTAATATAAAAGGTATACTTAATAACTGACCCATGTTTAGAGCCATGCTTTGCTCGAACGCTTCCTGGTCGATTTTAAAATGTTCCAGCACCATACGCGCGCCGAACAATAAGACCATAAAAATGCCGAATAGCTGACCTCTCTGACGGTTGGGATTTGACTTGAATAGGGAACCGATGATGATAAAGATCAAAATATAAGCGATAGCTTCATAAAGCTGTCCGGGATGACGGGGTATATTGTCTACACGTTCGAAGACAATAGCCCAAGGAAGGTCGCTGGGGGTTCCAATAATTTCGGAATTAAAGAAATTCCCAATACGGATAAGTGCTCCGGCAATAGGGACAACGACAACGAGTCGGTCTGCCAGCCACAGAAAATCGGTTTTCGTTTTTCTGCAAAATAAATAAAGCGCGACAAGAATCCCCATGGCCCCACCATGGGAAGCTAGGCCTGCAAACCCTGTGATATGAAATCCTGTATTATCCCACTTGAATGGTAGGAAAATCTCCAGGATATGATCTTTATAATACTCAAAATCGTAAAACAGGCAGTGCCCCAATCGTGCTCCGATTAAAGTGCCCAGAAAAATATAAATTGATAGTTGATCTAGTTGCTCCTGTGTACGGCCTTCTTTTTTGAAAATACGCAACATAATGACGTATGAGACAAAAAATGCCAATAGCCAGCACAATGCATAATAACGCAGGGCAAAGGCGCCGAAGTTGAACATTTCAGGGTCAATATTCCAATGTATTGCACTTAATATTGAATTCATAAATTTTATAGCTGTTTAAATTACTTTGGAGTAAAGATAAGCTTTAATCTCATTTTTTTGGTTATAATTTGCTTAAACAAGAGCAACACGATCATGGCGTTTGTTATTTCAGGTAGGCAGGCCTTCTTTCTGCTATTATTTTCCAAAAAACATTTTTACTTTTGCAATTCATTGAAATTTTCATATTTTGACGAAAGTAAATAGAAAAGGAAAAGATGGCAGAAAAAAACAAGAAAAAAGAGCCGAAACACAATACGATTGTGACTAAAGATTCGCTTTCATTTTTTGAAAAATATATCAACAACGCTTCTCCAACAGGATTTGAGTGGGATGGACAGCGTTTATGGCTGGATTATTTAAAGCCTTATGTCGACGAGACGTTTGTAGACAACTACGGTACTGCCGTGGGTGTAATTAACCCGAGGGCGGAGTACAAAGTGGTTATAGAGGCTCATGCTGATGAGATTTCTTGGTTTGTCAATTATATAACAAAAGACGGGCTGATCTATGTGATACGCAACGGTGGTTCGGATCACCAGATAGCACCCTCTAAGCGCGTGAATATTCATACGGAAAACGGTATCGTCAAAGCCGTATTCGGCTGGCCGGCTATTCATACACGTTCGGGCGAGAAAGAAGAGAACCCTACATTAAAAAATATCTTTTTGGATTGCGGTTGCAGCACCAAAGAGGAGGTCGAAGCTTTGGGTATCCATGTCGGTTGTGTGATCACTTACGAAGATACATTCTCTATCCTGAATGATCGTTATTATGTCGGACGTGCGATGGACAATAGGGCAGGTGGCTTTATGATCGCTGAGGTGGCACGCTTGCTAAAAGAGAATAAAAAGAAATTGCCATTTGGATTATATATCGTAAATTCGGTGCAGGAAGAAATTGGTTTACGTGGAGCAGAAATGATTGCAGACCGGATCAAACCGAATGTCGCTATCGTTACCGATGTAACGCATGATACGCAGACTCCGATGATTAATAAGATCACGCAGGGGGACCTGTTCTCAGGAAAAGGCCCGGTATTGTCGTATGCACCAGCAGTGCAGATCAATTTGAATAGGCTGTTGGTGAAGGTTGCTGAAAAGAATAATATTCCATTCCAGCGTCAGGCTTCTTCCCGTTTTACTGGAACTGACACGGATGCATTCGCCTATAGTAATGGTGGTGTACCGTCGGCGCTGATTTCTTTGCCACTGCGATATATGCACACGACAGTAGAGATGGTTCATAAAGAGGATGTCGACAACGTGATCAGACTGATCTATGAAACATTATTGAATATAGAGAATGGTCAAGACTTTAGAACATTTACAAAGTAGAATTTAGAATATATTAACTTATCATTAGAATTATTATGGAAAATAACCAAAATCAAAACGAATTGAGCATCGAGTTGACAGAAGAAGTAGCAGAAGGAATCTACTCAAATCTTGCGATTATCACTCACTCTAATACTGAATTTGTGGTTGACTTTATCCGTGTGATGCCAGGAGTGCCAAAAGCAAAAGTGAAATCAAGAATCGTTTTGACTCCGGAGCATGCTAAACGCTTGTTAGGTGCATTGGTTGATAACGTAAATCGTTTCGAGGCGTTGAACGGTCCGATTAAAATGGATGTAGGCGCTGCTGAACAACCTCAACAAGGTGGTGACCCTACTGTAGCATTTCCTTTCGGAACTCCACAAGGTCAAGCATAGTTGATAAAAACTATCCCTGAGATATAAAAAGCGTCAATGATCCCATTGACGCTTTTTTTTGTCCTTAATTTAACAATTACTGCTGTTTCGCCTTTAAGAAAGGGCTTAAGAATGTAATACAGCAACGTTTTATCGCATTTTCTGAAACCCTATCGTACCTAATCTTTTCGGATTTTCTCCATATAAACGAACTTATGTACTCAAAAGTTGTTATCTATGGATGCTGGCCCTTTTAGTGCATGCTACATACCCGGTATATTACCTATGGATAGCCCTTGTACCAGGCCTTTACTTTTACTAAATTTAGATAACTAATTTCAAAAAGGAGAATTATATGGATATTCAAGTGCGGAACTTGACAAAGAAGGATTATGTTGATTTGAAAAAATCGATGGAACAGGCATATGATGGTGTAGGTGAAACCTGGTCGAAAGAAAATATTCAAGACCTGATCGATTTATTTCCAGAAGGACAATTATGTGTGGAGATTGATGGGCATGTTGTCGCTTGTGCCCTGTCCATTATTCTGAATTCAAAAAAGAATAATATCTACGATAGCTATTATGAGATTATTGATAATGGCAAGTTTACCAAGCATAGTGATGATGGGGATACCCTCTATGGAATAGAAGTGTTTGTGCATCCCAGTCATCGGGCTCTTCGACTTGGACGCCGGCTTTATGATGCACGTAAGGAGCTGTGCGAACAGATGAACCTCAAAGGTATCATTGCTGGCGGTCGGATACCCAATTACCATAATTATGCAGAAAAAATGAGTCCGCGGGTGTATATTGAAAAGGTCAAGCGCAAAGAAATTTTTGACCCCACTTTAACGTTTCAGCTTTCAAATGATTTTCACGTCAAGAAAATCCTCAAACATTATCTGCCTGAAGATGCAGAATCGATGGAGTTTGCTACGCTCCTCGAGTGGAACAATATCTATTATGAGGCCGAGACGCGATCGATTTCGACGACAAAGCAAACCATCCGTCTGGGGTTGGTGCAATGGCAGATGCGTTTATTTGATAATCTTGATGCATTTTACGATCAGATTGAATTCTTTGTGGATACAGTAAGTGATTATGGAACCGATTTTATTATGTTTCCCGAGTTTTTTAATACGCCGCTCATGAGCCCGTACAACGATCTTCCGGAACGTTTGGCAATGGAAAGGCTTGCGCAGCACACTGCGGAGATTATTGATCGCATACAGCAATTTGCCGTATCCTATAACGTTAACATTATTGCAGGCTCTATGCCTTTGGTAGAAAATAAAAAGCTCTACAATGTTTCTTACCTCTGCCATCGCAATGGTAAACTAGATCAGTTTAAGAAAATTCATATTACACCGAACGAATTTAAATACTATGGTATGGTCGGGGGGAGTGAAGTGAAGGTTTTTGATACCGACTGTGGTAAGGTAGGGCTATTAATCTGCTACGATGTCGAATTCCCTGAGTTGAGCCGAATCTTGGCAGACCAGGGCATGCAGATTCTCTTTGTTCCCTTTATGACCGATACACAAAATGGTTATATTCGTGTGCGTACCTGTGCGCAGGCCAGAGCGATAGAAAATGAATGTTACGTAGCTATCGCTGGTTCTGTGGGCAATTTGCCGCGTGTGAACAATATGGATATTCAATATTCGCAGTCTGCTGTCTTTACGCCTTCAGACTTTGCCTTTCCAAATAATGCCATTAAAGCGGAGGCAACCCCAAATGCCGAAATGGTACTGATCGCCGACGTTGATCTGTATGCGCTTCGGGATCTACATGAATATGGTACCGTTAAAATCAAGAAGGATCGGCGTAAGGATCTATATGAAGTAAAACTTTTAAAGTAATTTTATATATGCTTTTAATTTAATAAAATATGATACAAAAAGTCAAGTGGGGAACGCTGTCGATCGTTTTCATGATGATGTCATGTCAGTCAAATAAGAAAAGCGATACGGCTCAAGAGGTCCGGACCAGTTTTTTTGACGTTTCGGGAATGGATACCACGGTGCATCCAGGGGATAATTTTTTTGAGTATGCGAACGGAGCCTGGATGAAAAATACCCAGATCCCGGCATCAGAAACAGGATGGGGGTCATTTTACATTCTTGAGAATGAAAATTTGGAGAAGCTCAGATCTGTTTTGGAAAACGCTGCAAAATCAGCTGACAAGAAGGGATCCGATCAGCAAAAGGCAGGCGATTTCTATGCCAGTGGCATGGATACCGTGACCATCGACAAATTGGGAGCAAAGCCGATCGAAGGAGCAATCCAGAAAATCAATGCGTTGAAAAGCATCGAGGAACTGATCGCTTATGCTGCAGATGGATTTAAGGAGGGTGATGGAGACCTTTTTACATTTTATGTCGCTGCGGATGATCGGATCAGTACGAAAAATGCATTGCAATTTTTTCAGGGCGGACTTAATCTACCTGAAGCAAGTTATTACCTCGATCAGGATGATAAAGCAAAGAAAATCAGAAAGGCTTATGTGGCCTATCTGGTTAAATTGTTTGGATTGATCGGAGAGGGAGCCAACGCACAAAGATTGGCAGAGGAAGTACTTCAACTGGAAACCGCTATCGCCAAATCTCATGCGACTCCGGTAGAATTGCGTGATCCCGTTAAAAATTATCATAAATTCGCGGTGCAGGATTTCCAAAAACAGACGCCAAATCTTAATTGGAAGGATATCCTAAGTCGTTTGGATATCAAAACCGATACCATGCTCGTGCAGCAACCTAAGTTCTATCTTGCTTTAAATAAGCTGTTGAAATCACAATCTCTAGAGATCTGGAAGACAAAGCTCAAAGCAGATTTAGCAAATGCGTCGGCTAACGCTTTGAGCAAGGAATTTCGAGAAGCTAAATTTGAGTTGTTTGGAAAAATATTGAATGGTCAGCAGCAGGAGAAAGAACGTTGGAAATTAATGATGAGCTCCGCAGATCAAAACTTGGGGGAGATTGTCGGAAAGTTATATGTGGATGAATATTTCAAACCTGAAGCAAAGAAACGAATGCTTGAATTGGTCGACAACCTACAAAAGGTGTATAAAAGCCGCATCGAGAAATTAGACTGGATGACACCGGAGACCAAGAAGAAAGCGATCGAAAAATTGGAGGCCTTCACCAAGAAAATCGGTTACCCTGAAAAATGGAAAGATTATAAGGACGTGGAAGTGTCCAAAGATGCCTACTATGCCAATTTACAGTCTGCAGCCAAGCATGCTTATAAAGAAATGGTAGAAAAAATCGGTAAACCGGTTGACAAGTCGGAATGGCTGATGACAACACCTACCGTAAATGCATATTATAATCCGCCTTACAACGAAATTGTATTTCCGGCCGGGATATTGCAATTTCCATTTTTTGATGTGAACGCAGACGACGCAGTAAACTATGGCGCTATTGGCGCCGTTATCGGCCACGAGATGACCCACGGCTTTGATGATCAGGGGCGTCAATATGATAAAGATGGTAATTTGAGCGATTGGTGGACTGCGGTCGATGCAAAACAGTTTACAGAGAGGGCCAATCAGGTAGCGAAGTTATATAGTAGTTTTACCCTGTTGGACAACCAGCATGTAAATGGTGAACTCACTTTGGGCGAAAATCTCGCTGATATCGGAGGCCTCAATATTGCCTATGATGCCTTTAAATTGACCAAGCAAGGGCAGGGGCAAGAAAAAATCGATGGTTTTACACCGGATCAACGTTTCTTCCTGAGTTTCGCGCAGGTATGGCGCGTAAAGAGTAGCGATGAAAGAATGCGTTTGCGTTTAAAAGTCGATCCGCATAGCCCCGAACAATTTCGTGTGAATGGCCCAGTGTATAATATGGAGGCTTTCTATAAGGCATTTAATATACAGCCCACGGCAAAAATGTATGTGGCACCCGAGAAGAGAGTTTTGGTTTGGTAATAACTTTTGGGCACGAATGGTATTGTCTTGATGATGTTTAGGGCAATACTATTCACAAAATAACGTTTAACTAGAAATGAAAATGTAAATTTGTCTTTGAATTATGATAAAAACTGATTACTTTTGCCCTTCATTTAATAACACATTTAATTAATTAACAATGTACGCAATAGTAAATATAGCAGGACAGCAATTTAAAGTTGCAAAAGACCAGTTCCTTTTTGTACACCGTTTACAAGGAGATGAAGGCGCTAGTATTGAATTTGACAATGTATTGTTAGCAGAAGACGGTGGTAAATTTACCATTGGTACACCTAGCGTTGCTGGTGCAAAAGTTTCGGCTAAAATTTTGTCTCATTTAAAAGGCGATAAAGTTATCGTTTTCAAGAAAAAACGTCGTAAAGGCTACAAAAAGAAAAACGGTCACCGTCAACAATTTTCTAAAATCCAGATCACTGGTATTACGTTATAATTGAATTTTTAATCAGACAAACAGTCTTAAATTAAGATAAAGAAATGGCACACAAAAAAGGTGCGGGTAGTTCGAAGAACGGCCGTGAGTCACATAGCAAGCGTTTAGGTATCAAAATCTTCGGTGGTCAACAAGCAATCGCTGGTAACATCATCGTACGCCAACGCGGTACACAACACAATCCTGACACAAATGTTGGTATTGGTAAAGACCACACATTGTTCGCTTTAGTAGACGGTAAAGTAGTTTTCCGTAAAAAAGCTAACAATAAATCTTATGTATCTGTAGTTCCTACAGAACAAGCATAAGGTTTTGCAACAATATTTAAGAGGCATCAAGAAATTGATGCCTTTTTTTTACTACTTATCTGCTTTTCCCTTATGCCAGCGGCCACACCTGGCCACCTCGGAAGCTGTTGCAATAGCGCACTAACACCATCTTAAAAAGTTTAGTTGCAGCACACTACTGTTTAAAAGTCTCATCCCACTGTACTCAATTTGTTAAGCTTGATAATGAACTGTTTAAGGTTTTAAACAGATTTAAATTGTTATTTTCTGTTAAATGTAACTGCTTTGGTACAATTTTTATAAAATATTAGTGTTTCTAAAATAAACACCAATTGATGAAATATCGACAGAGACGGAATAGGACTTTCCAGGCAGCAGCAGCGACGCCCGCTTGGTTTGTATATCTGTACACGATGTGCGCGTGTAGACGAGATGATTTAGATATTTTATGCCTATAAAAGAGCGAAATGTGATGGATTCATGTGTCCATATCATGCAAAAAAGAACGAATAAATACTTACATATGAAATACAATAAGTTGGGATATGCTATGTGCGCTGGATTATTTGCCTGTTCATTCTATTCCTGTAGTTCCATTTATATGCCCAATGTGCCATCCGCGCCAATGTTTACAGAAGCGGGGGAAGTGTATGTGTCGGGTAATATTAATACCAAAGCCAATGTATCGGCCAACCTCGGTGTAGCTGTCACTGATCACGTGGCGGTGATTGCCAATGGTTCCTATGTAGATAGTAGATCCAATATCAAAGACTATGCGCAAAAAATGGGAGAGGCAGGAATAGGCTATTATACACGGTTTGGTCGTAAAAATAATCGCGTATTTGAGGTTTATGGCGGTTATGGGGTGGGAAATACGAGTGTAATCGATAAGCGTTCATCGACAATGGGACAAGCAATTGTGGAAACGAAGGACATGGATTTTGACAAAGTGTTTGTACAGGTCAACTTTTCATCGGAAAAAAAGGATGCCCTGAAACTATTTGGTAACCGGCATGACATCGATTATGGTACCATCATCCGTCTGAGCAATATGCGCATGAAAAATTTTGCGATCGATGGCCTTCCGGCAGAAAAAGAGGAAAATATGCTGGTAGAACCTGTATTTTATACCCGGATGGGGCTTGGAAAAGGGTGGAAGCTGCAGTATACAAATGGTATGGTTTTCGGTCTCAAAAGTAATACCTATTTAAAAGCAGGATATCCATTGTTTACGTTGGGAGTTTTATATAAATTTGGAGGAAAATAGCGGCTATGAACAAGAAAATATTATTGGCGTTTTTTGTAGTGCTGGGTTTTTTTATTTCCGGCTGTGGAGTAAATCGACAAAAAGCGCAGATCGAGAACTTAGCGAAATGTAAGTTCGATGTAGAATCAGTGGATAGTATCCGGTTGGCAGGCACATCCCTGCAACGACTGATCAGAAATAATCAGATTGACTTAGGAGCCGCGCCAAGCTTAGCATTGGCGTATTTGCGGAAGGATATCCCCTTAGACGCCGTAATCCGGCTTAAAATAGATAATCCAACGCTTAAGAAAGCGTCCATTAATAAATTTCAATATATCATTCTTTACGGTGGGCAGCAGCTTGTTGAAGGTATTGTCAATCAGTCCTTACAAATAGAACCCGGAGAATCTACGGTCGCTAATGTACGTATAGCAACCAACATCTACGATTTGTTGAAAAATTCGGATCTACAGGATTTTTTAATGTCAAGCGATGAAAATAAAAAAGGAATATTCACGTTAAAAGTGAAACCTTCAATCAATATCGCCGGTCAATCTGTTTTCTATCCAGGTTATATTACCATAGATAAAGCGGTAAGCCGCAAGATCCTGCTTTAGCGTATAAGCGTAAGCGGCTAGATAATAAGGTTTTTCATGGAAGTGGAAAACCTTTTTTGTTTATTCGGCGGGCAAAGGATTGGTCAGAGGCAGTTTACCAACTGCTTTCAAAACTGTGGGCCTTGTTGACATGGGGAAGATTTTAGGAGCTGATTTTTCAATTGTTGCGATTTTTGGACGGTGGTATGTGATTTTGCTAAACCGTTATTATAAATGGACTATTATGTGAAGAATTAAACTGTAATAAAAAAGTTATAGTGTCAAAGTGTAAAGTATACACCTTATTTTATATTTTAGTCCTTAATTACAAACCTAAATATGTTTAAAAAAATCTTTATTCCTGTTTTATTATTTACTGGCGTACATGCTATGGCACAAAAGGCCTTCGAGCCATACGAGCAGTCTATTGAAGGAACTAATTTGACATTCAAAATGCTCGCCATCCCTGGCGGTAATTTTACAATGGGAAGCACGAGTGGAGGTAAGGAGGATGAAAAACCTGCGCATGAGGTTAAGTTGGATCCGTTTTGGATGGGTCAGTATGAAGTAACATGGGATCTGTTTGAGCCATTTCTCTATAAAGACTATGAGATTGCAAAGAGCAAGGACGGACAAGTAACCAAAGAAATCGATGCTGTTACCCGACCGACCAAACCGTATTTGGATATGACTTTTGGTTTTGGGAAAGAAGGACATCCAGCCTTGGCAATGACCCATTACAATGCTATCCAATTCTGTAAATGGCTATATGTGCGCACCGGGGTGTTTTATCGTTTGCCCACAGAGGCGGAGTGGGAGTATGCTGCCAGAGCAGGTTCCAAGACAGCGTATTTTTTCGGTGATCAAGCAACACAACTAGCAGATTACGCTTGGTTTAAAGAAAATGCGGAAGAGAAAACGCATGTTGTCGGACAAAAGAAGCCGAACCCCTGGGGTCTTTATGATATTTATGGCAATGTAGCCGAGTGGACTTACGACCAATATAAAGCCGATAGCTACAGCGAAGGTACGGGAAAGGTGTTGACCAACCCGGTAGTGGTACCAACTACCCTCTATCCACACGTTGTCCGTGGTGGTGCATTCGATAGCGCGGCTGATGACCTTCGTTCGGCGGCTCGGGGAGCATCAGATCCAGTATGGAAGCAACTGGACCCGCAAGTACCAAAAAGTAACTGGTGGTTTCCAGAAGCACCTTTCGTCGGACTAAGATTGGTAAGACCAGCTACTCCGCCTAGCCATGAAGAGATTATGGCGTATTACGATAAAAAACCAATTAAAGATTTTTAAAAATAAAATAATCAATATAAAACTGTTATGGAGAATCTAGAAAGAAGAGATTTTATTAAAACTTCTGCTGTAGTAGCCGGTGGCGCAATCTTGAGCTCGTTACCGCTATCGGGCGCATATGCTGCAGGTTCAGATGTCATTAAAGTTGCCTTAGTCGGCTGTGGGGGCCGGGGAACAGGAGCTACTTTCGATGCACTGAGCTCGGGAATGAACATTAAGGTTGTGGCTTTGGCCGATGCCTTTAAAGATAATTTAGATAGTACATATAATACTCTCAAAGAAAAATGGCAAGATAAGATCGATGTGAGCGACAACCATAAATTTGTCGGATTCGACGCTTATAAAGATGCGATTCAATTGGCAGATGTTGTTATCTTAGCCACGCCGCCAGGATTTAGACCGGCACATTTCGAAGAGGCAATCCGCCAGGGTAAGCATGTTTTCATGGAAAAACCCGTCGCCGTTGACATCCCGGGAGTGCAACAGGTGTTGCGGGCAGCGGCAGAAGCGAAGCGCAAAAAACTGAATGTTGTTGTGGGGTTGCAACGCCGTTATCAAACAAATTACCGGGAGGCTATCAAACGTATCCAAGAAGGTGCCATCGGTGATGTTACATCGGGACAAGTGTATTGGAACTCGGGTGGTGTATGGGTGCGTCCACGCAAACCGGAACAGACAGAAATGGAATATCAAATGCGTAACTGGTATTATTTCAACTGGTTGTGCGGTGACCATATTGTTGAACAGCATGTGCACAATATTGATATTGCCAACTGGGTAAAAGGAGCTTATCCGGTATCGATTCAAGGCACAGGAAGTAGGGCCCATCGTACCGGTAAAGAGTATGGCGAAATATACGACAATTTTGCATTAGAGTTGACCTATGCGGATAACAGTGTTGTCTACAGCCAGTGTAGACACTTTGAAGGAATTCATAACCGGGTTGACGAACAATTCCAGGCAACCAAAGGACGGGCTTATCTCTCTGCAGGTGGACAGGCTGTATTGTACGACTGGAAAGGAAAAGAAATCTATCGGCATGATGCTAAAGGGAATCCAAACCCCTACCAACAAGAACATAAAGAACTTTTTGCGGCCATTTCTAAAGGCGAATATAAATTTGATAATGCTGAATACGGTGCTTACAGTACATTGACAGGTATTATCGGACGTATTGCTTGTTATACAGGTAAAGTAATCAAGTGGGACGAAGCATTGAAATCGACCATTAAATTGGGCCCGGATGTACTCGCATGGGATGCAAAACCAAAATTGCTGCCAGATGCAGAAGGGTTTTATCCGGTAGCAGTGCCTGGCCAAAATACAAACCTCTATATTTAAGCTTTTGGGCTGATGAGATTAAAGTGGTATGTGTGTGTCCTATTTTTTAGTATCGTTTGTCGCATGCATGTACAGGCGCAAACCCCATTGCCTGAATTACACAAAATTAGGCTGGAAGGTCCCGCACAGGGGACACAATACCATATCACTTATTTTGCTTCCGACAGTCTTTTGAGACGGTCGGAAGTTGATAGTATATTGACGGCGATCGATTTGTCGATGTCAATATATCGCAAGGACTCGAAAATATCCCAGTTCAATACCGATTCGGTGAGGTCTATTGTCATGGATAACCACATGGCCAAGGTGATAAAAGCTTCCTTTAAGTATAATAAATTATCACATGGTCAATTTGATATTACGATTGCCCCTTTGGTCAACCTTTGGGGTTTTGGTGCCTATAAGAGTCCGGCAGCTCCAGATTCGGCGACGGTATTGAAAGTGAAGGAATTTGTTGGCATGCAGTATCTAAAGGTCCGTGGCAGCCATCTGATAAAAAAGAAAGAAGGAATTAAAATTGATGTCAATGGTATTGCACAGGGCTATACGGTAGATGTTTTGGCGGACTATCTTGAGCGAAAGGGAATTGTGAATTATATCGTTGAGGTCGGTGGTGAAATCAGGACTTCGGGTACGCCGCCTGGGGGGCAGGGGTTTTCCATTGGCATTGTCCAGCCAGATGATGATGGTGGTGAAGAATTGATTACTGCTGTGGCGCAGCTAAAAAAAGGAGCGCTGACCACAGCTGGTAGTTTCGAAAAGTATATCCAATATAAAGGGAAAAAATTGGGACACCATATCGATCCCGTTTCAGGTTTTCCATATCAGAGCGATATCCTAAGTGTCAGCGTCTATGCAAAAACTGCTATGGAAGCAGATGCACTGGATAATTATTTTATGGGCATGGAACCCGATAAAGTGATGACAGAAGCCAAAAAAATGAAAGGTGTGGCAGTATTTGTCATTTTTAAAAATAAAAATCAATCCATTCAAGCGATTTATTCGGAGGGATTTGGTAAATTATTTAAAAATTAATCAATTATAAAATAAAATGAAGAGATCGGATTTTATTAAAGGTAGTCTTTTGGCCGCTGGAGCCGGACTAGCTGGTCAGACTTTTGCGTCAACAAATCAACATACAGCTAATATGATGGATAAAGGTAAGACATTCAACCTAAATTACGCACCCCACCAAGGGATGTTCAAAAATTATGCAGGTGATAATTTTCTGGATGAAATTCGTTATATGTATGATTTGGGCTTTCGTGGTATAGAAGATAATGGCTTTTTAGGGAGAACTTTGGATGAGCAGAAAAAGATCGGTGATCTTTTGGCTAAGTTAGGCATGACCATGGGGGTATTTGTGGTGGACGGCGGACAAAACTGGATGCCATCATTGGCGACCGGCAAACAAGAGTATTTGGACAAGTTCGTCGAAACATGCAAGAAATCTGTGGAAGCTGCCAAGCGTTGCAATGCAAAATGGCTAACGGTAGTGCCAGGATTTTATGAACGTAGACTTCCCTGGGGCAATCAGTTTAGCAATATCCTAACAGCGATGCGAAAAGGCGCCGAGATCTTTGAGCCGCATGGTTTGGTGATGGTATTGGAAACATTAAGTGATACACCAGATTTGTTTTTGCAGCAAACACATGAGACGTACGCCTTATGTAAGGCCGTGAACAGCCCATCCTGTAAAATTTTATATGATATCTATCATATGCAGCGTACCGAAGGGGATTTAATTGCCAACATGAATCGTTGTTGGGACGAAATTGCCTACATTCAGATCGGCGATAACCCTGGAAGAAAAGAGCCAACTACAGGTGAAATTAATTACAAGAACGTATTCAAACATATTCACGGTAAGGGATATAAGGGAATTATGGGGATGGAACATGGTATCTCCAAACCGGGTAAAGAAGGCGAGGATCGCTTGGTGGCAGCGTATCGCGAGGTGGATAGCTTTTTGTAATATTTTAATAGTGTACTATTGACAATTAGATTTAATTTCTTAAATTGAGCTGGTAAAACCAATTAGTAGTATTGTAAAACACCATTTTTTTTATGATTTCATCAACAATTAAATTTAAACTATCTTTTATGATGTTCCTCGAATTTTTTATTTGGGGGGGATGGTTTGTCACATTAGGTACTTTCTTGAGCAAGAATTTGAACGCTACAGAATTTGAAAAAGCTAATGTATTTTCAACGCAATCATTGGGTGCGATTATCGCTCCTTTTATTGTCGGAATGATTGCCGACCGCTATTTTAATGCGGAGCGTATTTTGGGTGTTTTGCACTTGGTTGGTGCCGTATTGATGTATCAGATGTATGGTGCTGCAGATATGTCAACATTTTATCCGTATGTATTGGCTTATATGATTCTTTATATGCCAACATTAGCATTGACAAGTTCAGTTTCGTTTAGGCAACTGACCAATCCAGAAAAACAATTTTCAGGTATACGCATCTGGGGCACAATTGGCTGGATCGTTGCAGGTTTAGTTATCAGTTATTTTTGGGATGCAAAAGCTTCTGAAGGGGCATTGAAAAACACCTTTTTATTATCTGGTGTTGCTTCTTTAGTTCTTGGTGTATTCTCGTTTGCTCTGCCTAAGACTCCGCCAGTTAAATTGGATGAGGGCGAAAAACCTTCGTTTGCGTCAATCATTGGCCTGGATGCGATTAAATTGTTGAAAGACAAGAACTTTTTGATCTTTTTCGTTTCTTCGGTATTGATCTGTATTCCATTGGCATTTTATTACTCCAATGCTAACCCTTTTCTTTCTGAGATCGGGTTAGAAAATGCAACTGGTAAAATGACTATTGGTCAAGCATCGGAAGTATTGTTCTTATTGGCTTTACCAATCTTCTTTACAAGATTTGGCTTTAAGAAAACAATCCTGGTAGGGATGCTGGCTTGGGTAATTCGCTACCTTTTATTTGCTTATGGCAATGCGGGCGAGTTATCGTTCATGTTGTTGATCGGTATCGCACTACACGGTATCTGTTATGACTTTTTCTTTGTTTCAGGACAGATTTATACAGATAGCAAAGCTGGTGTTAAATACAAATCGGCTGCTCAGGGCTTAATTACTTTGGCAACTTACGGTGTTGGACAGTTGATCGGTTTCTGGGTTGCGGGCTATGTCGGAGACAAGTACAAAGATTTGAAGGCAACAGACCTGGCGGCATTCTGGAATCATACCTGGGTCGTACCAGCAATTATCGCAGCGGTGGTATTCTTTATCTTTCTAGCCCTTTTCAAGGACGAAAAGATCGATAGTACAAATGCTGCACACTAAACAGAAAAATAACTATTTAAAAAACAAATAATTAGAAGAGAGATGGCAACAAATACTTATGACGCAATTGTAATCGGTTCGGGGATAAGTGGTGGATGGGCTGCGAAAGAATTGACAGAGAAAGGGCTGAAAACAATTATGCTTGAGCGTGGTCGTAACATCGAACACATCAAAGATTATACTGCGCCAAATAAAAATCCATGGGAATGGCCTCATGCTGGCGGTCGTACGCAAAAAATGATCGAAGAGTATCCAGTTTTGCGTAGAGATTATCCATTGAACGAGAAAAACCTGGATTTTTGGGTAAATGAAAAGGAAAGCCCTTATACAGAAGTCAAACGTTTTGATTGGTACCGTGGGTATCATGTCGGCGGTAGATCGCTTATGTGGGGAAGACAATCTTATCGTTTAGGCGATTTGGATTTCGAAGCTAACTTAAAAGATGGTCACGGTGTGGACTGGCCGATTCGTTATAATGAAATTGCCCCTTGGTATAGTTATGCTGAAAAATTTGCCGGTATCTCGGGTAATCGTGACGGTGTGCCGTCTTTGCCAGATGGAGATTATATGCCTGCAATGGCGATGAATATTGTTGAAAAAGACTTGGCGGAGCGTTTGAAAAAACAATACGGCGGTCAACGTCATTTCATCATGGGTAGAACGGCCAATATTACCGTTCCGCATCACGACCGTGTAAATTGTCAATATCAGAACCAATGCTGGTTGGGTTGTAATTTTGGTGCTTATTTCAGTACACAATCCGCAACTTTACCCGCAGCGAAAAAAACAAATAACCTGACATTACGTCCTTTTTCCATCGTAACCAAAATTATCTACGATAAAAATACGAAAAAGGCAAAAGGTGTAGAAATTGTCGATGCTGAAACAAATCAAACCTATGAATTTTTCGCAAAGGTCATCTTTGTTTGTGCATCTGCATTGAACTCAACGTGGGTATTGATGAATTCTGCTACGGATGTTTGGGAAGGCGGTCTGGGTAGCAGCAGTGGTGAATTGGGGCACAACCTGATGGATCACCATTTCCGTTGTGGTGCCGGAGGTAAGATTGATGGTTATTTGGATAGCTACGTGTACGGCCGCAGACCAACAGGTTTGTATGTGCCTCGTTTTGTAAACGTAGAAGGTGATACCAAAAAGCGTGATTATGTTCGTGGCTTTGGATACCAGGGTGCCGCAGGTCGCGGACGTTGGTCTGGTGCTGTTGCAGAAATGGAAGTTGGCGGTGCATGGAAAGATGCAATCTGCGAACCAGGTGACTGGACCGTAGGTTTTACCGCTTTCGGAGAAACCTTGCCTTATCACGAAAATAAAGTTACACTTGATAAGACCAAAAAAGATAAATGGGGATTACCTGTATTATCATTTGACGCGGAGATCAAGGATAATGAATTAAAGATGCGTGGTGACATGCAGAATGAAATGAAAGAAATGTTGGAAAACATTGGTGTGAAAGATATCTATACCTACGATAATGTATATGGCTTCGGTCAAGGTATCCACGAAATGGGAACCGCCCGTATGGGACGTGATCCAAAGACTTCGGTCTTAAATGGTAATAACCAGGTGTGGGATGCTTTGAACGTATTTGTGACTGATGGTGCTTGTATGACATCTGCAGGTTGTGTCAATCCTTCATTAACGTACATGGCGCTTACTGCGCGTGCAGTTGACTTTGCAGTGAGCGAATTGAAAAAAGGTAACATCTAATAGCTAAAGATTGATAACAATGGAAAATAACGCAAATAAGACGAGTAGAAGAGGTTTTATAAAGAGCGCAGCAACAGCTGCTGCGGCTTTTATGATCGTCCCTCGCCATGTATTGGGCGGAAATGGCTTTACAGCTCCAAGCGACAAATTACAAGTAGCAGGTATCGGTGTTGGAGGGAAAGGTTTTAGTGACATCAATGCGTTTCATGATTCAGGAAAAGCAGATTTGGCTTTCTTGTGTGATGTGGACGACCGTCGTGCAGCCGGTGCATTAAAACGTTACCCTAAAGCAAAATATTATAAAGACTATCGCGAGATGTTGGATAAGGAACACAAACGTATTGAAGCTGTTTCTGTTTCGACTCCAGATCATCAACATGCAATTCAGGCGCTTGCCGCTATGCAATTAGGTAAGCACGTGTACGTTCAAAAACCGCTGACACACGATGTTTGGGAAGCCAGAGCATTGACGCATGCCGCTAAGAAATATAAAGTAGTGACCCAAATGGGAAATCAGGGGGCATCGAATGATGGACCACGTTTTGTGCGTGAATGGTACGAAGCTGGTCTTATTGGTGATGTACATACTGTATATTGTTGGACAGACCGTCCGGTATGGCCTTCAGGTATTGCTTGGCCTACAGGTAAAGCTGATATTCCGAAAGAATTGGATTGGGATCTTTGGTTAGGTACTGCACCTTACAAAGAATATGTCGACAAACTGGTGCCTTTCAACTGGCGGGGCTGGTGGGATTATGGTACAGGAGCGTTAGGAGATATGGGCTGTCACTTGTTGGAAGTTCCTTTCAGTACGTTAGGGCTGACATATGTACAAGATGTACAAGCAACTGTAGGTTCTGTATATGTAGACGAATTCAAACGTGGATATTTCCCTGAAAGCTGTCCGCCATCAAGCCACGCGACATTAACATTCCCGAAAACACCGCGTACTAATGGCCCTGTCACGTTACACTGGATGGATGGTGGTATTCAGCCTGCCCGTCCGGATGAATTAGGTCCAAACGAAATTTTTGGTGATGGTGGTAACGGAATCTTACTTGTGGGTACAAAGGGAAAAATCCTTGCTGATACTTATGGACAGAATGCACGTTTATTACCAATTTCAAGAAAAGAGCAAATTGCCCAAAAGTATGCTCGTGTACCGGGACAAGAAAGTGGACACTATGCACAATGGGTAGAAGCTTGTCAGGCTGGATACGGTAAGAAAGAGGTGAGTTCGCCATTTGAAATCGCCGGTCCGTTGACAGAAGCTTTATTGATGGCTAATTTGGCAATTAGAGGAGCTGATTTACGTATCGATGGCAAATATCCTGGACGTAACCTGAAATTGTTGTGGGATAACAATAATATGCGCGTTACAAACTTTGATCATGTCAATCAGTATGTAAAACGTAATTACAGACAAGGTTGGGAAATGAAATATAATTTCTAAAATTAAGATATTTAGTAGTATGAATAGAAGAGAAGCATTACAACGAGTTGCCTTAATTTTAGGAGGTACCGTTATTGGCGCTAATTTATTTTTGGAAGGTTGTACACGTTCGGCAACGAAAGATGTACAAGCATTATTTGAAGCTAAAACGACCGATTTATTAGGCGACCTAGCTGAAGCAATCTTACCAGCTACCGCTACCCCGGGAGCGAAAGAAGCAGGAGTAGGAAGTTTTATTCCTGTCATGGTACGTGATTGTTATACAGAGAAGCAGCAAAAAGCGTTTTTAGATGGTTTGGGCAGTTTGGACGATAAGTCGAAAGAAGTGAAAGAGAAACCATTCCTGGAACTTTCGGCGGAAGATAGAACGGCGGTTGCGGCGGCTTTGGATAAAGAAGCGAACGAGTTTAACAAAAAACAGGCTGAAGATCAGAAAGATATTCGGGAGAAAAATAGAGAGAAACAGAATGAATTGTACAATTATGTGGATAATGATCCACCTCATTGGTTCACCATGTTTAAACAGCTCACGTTGACTGGTTTCTTTAACTCTGAACTGGGCTGTACGAAGGCACTGCGCTATGTGAAGATTCCCGGAAAATTTGATGGTAACCTTCCCTACAAAAAAGGAGACAAAGCATTTGCTTAACAAAGCTTGCAATAGTAAAGATAAAAAGGAGGCCATGGTCTCCTTTTTATTTTGTCTCGATTGCCAGGGCAAAATGGATCCGCTGCTGTTTAGTAACGGTCATGAAATATCCCTGATCGGTAGAATCACCATTGATTTCTACAGTATCATTATAGCGCAGTTCACGAAGATAGTTCATCTCCAGCGATTTGATCTGATTAGTTAACACGAGCTCCATAGGCAACCTGTCCATACACCAGTCGAGATATTTGACATTGTTGGCGTGGTTGACAATATCCAGATCGGAAAGTTTTACGATATATTCATCCCTATTTTTGACCGTGCTGGAAATATCGAGTTTAGAAAACGGCCGCTGAGTAGCCGGACGGTCTGGGTATGTCACAAAATCTCCAGTCGAAATTGCGAGCGTTTCGGAACTTCTTTTCACCGTATTGATGACAGCCCAGTAACTGCTTGCTGTCACATAGAGCTGCCCATTCACTGTAATTTCAAAATTTCTGGTCGAGCGCGCGCCTTCTAATTCTTGTACCCAGGTCTTCACCTTGACAATATCCATCCATTTGGGTAATCTCGCAATCTCAATTCGTATACGGCTTAGTACCCACGTTTGGTTATGTTTGGCCATTTCTTTAAATCCAAACCCCGCTACATTGGCATGCTCTCCAGCGGTGAGCTGCAAAATATTAGACAAATCGGAGAAGCGGATGCGACCATTGGAGTAGCACTGCGTGAAATTAATTTCCCACTCTCTTTCGAAAACAGAACGTTCCATATAGCATATATTTTCGGCAAAAATAGATAATATGAATGATTTATGCCATCCTCACACTATGAAATGACACTATATTCAGATAACGCGCACTCGCCCCAAGGTGCAAACGTTTTTTTATTGTAAAATAAATGATAGTTTTCTATTATAGTATTGATTTTTATAAGTGGAATTGGTAGATTTAAATAAGCCAATGGCAGAAAGGAATAAAATAAGATTGGCTTTTGCGCGTTATCAATAGTGAACGCAAAGAATATTTTTACACATTAAATGCTCGTATTATGGTTGGACAACTAATAGCTAAAGAGGAAATTCCTCAGTTTAAATTTATCCCGGCGATTGAAGATAAAACAGCTACCTTTATGGATAAATTGAAAGGCGCACTTCGGTTGGGAAATGAGTTTAAATCCAAAACCGAAATTGCCTTTCAGACAGATTCCGGACCAAAGCGTATCGAAACCACTGTGTGGTCTTTAACCGATAGATATATTCAGATTAAGAGTGGCGTTTTAATACCATTAAAGTCTATTATAGCAATTGATTATTAAGCAATAAAACGAGAGGCTCCTAATTTAAGGAGCCTCTCGTTTTATACGATTACATCTTGCCTGTTGGCAAAAAAAGAGTTTATTGTCTTTTCTTCAAAAGGGAGCTTTTGTAAACCGTAATTTTTAGTACGATTCACCGGTCAATTCTTTTAGTCGTATCTCCGAGACTTTAGCATCGTATTGTGCAGTATAACTCCGCGTCATTGCATTGATGTAATTTAACTGCGCTGTTCTTACTTCCAACGTTGTTATGGTACCGATCCGGAATTTATCCATGGTGATGTTTAAATTTTCTTTTGCCAGTTCCTCATTTTTCCGTTCTACATTGGCCAGTTCGATGTTGGTAATGTAGGTTTGAAACAAAGTCCTTACCTGAGCCTGTATATCTTGTTTTTGCTGTTTTATCTGTATTTCAGAACTTTTGATCTGAAATTTGGCGATACGTTCGTTTCTGTTTTGCAAAAAGCCATTGAAGATGTTAAGGGATGCTGATACACCGTAGGTGAGACCTCTATTTTTGTTTTCTGTAGAGAAACCAAGTGAGGAGTGAGATTCGTTCCAATTATACCCACTATTTAAACCAATTTTAGGGTAACGTTCGGCTTTCACTGCCTTTAGGTTGAGTTCGGCGACACGATTGTTGATGATGGCAAGCTGAATTTGAGGATTTTGTTGATCAGCAATTTCGATGAGATTACCCAGTTTAAGATCCGTATCCAGTTTCATTTCATCTTCAACTTCAAAGTCTAGGCTCAAATCTCTAGTCATCAATTGGTTGAGGTAAGTTTTGGTGTTTTTAAAGCTTTCGAGTTGCCTGAGTAGGTTTGTCTGATCGGTATTCAGGTCGACTTTGGCATTCAGCAGATCGAGCTTTGAACCTTTTCCGATCTGTAGGCGATTTTCGGCCAGAGTAACCCGATATTGAGAAAGTGTAATGGTTGTATCTAAAGCGTCAATCAATCGTTTTTGCTGTACAAGATTATAATAGGTGGCCATGACTTCACTGAGTTGTGTAATGACCTCATATCTAATCTCCGCCTCACCCTGACGCTGTATCTCTTTAAATCGATCCCTACGCGCAAACATACCCAATCCGTCAAATATCGTCCAGTTTAAGTTAACGCCATACGACATATTGTCATTTTTAGCATTGGAAACCTGCTGTACTTGTCCATCGGCCCTAACCTGTCGTGAATTCTGAACCGAATTGCTTCTGTTAAATGTGCCGGTTACTGCGGGAAGCATACCAGCGCTTCCCAAACTGGTATTCTCGATATCAATGTTGTTGTCATTTTTAGCCAAAAGAATATTGAAGTTATTGCTCAACGTTGTTTTTAGCGCATCTTCCAAGGTCAATATCTCTTGGGCACGAGCTTGAAACATGATGGAGCAAAGCCATATTAGTAGGGTGAAATTTCTCTTCATGTTTAATTATTCGTAGCTTTTAATGTTATCAAATTCTGGTCTATGCTTTTTTTGTCGTGACCACATATAGTAGATGGCCGGGATGATGAATAAGGTCAGAATAAGCGAAAATATGGTACCCCCGACGATTACTACCCCCATTCCAATTCTGCTGGTCGAAGCAGCACCGAGCGACATCGCAATTGGCAATGCACCGAGTGCGATGGCCAAACTGGTCATTAAAATTGGTCTAAGGCGCGATTCGACTGCATGCATGATTGCCTCAAATTTTTCCATTCCTTCTTCTCGCATCTGGTTGGCAAATTCGACAATCAGAATACCATTTTTGGTGACGAGGCCGATTAGCATGATTGTCCCAATTTGACTGAATATATTCCAGGTTTGGTCAAATAACCACAAACTGATCAGGGCGCCGGCTACAGCCATCGGTACCGTAAGGATAATGATAAATGGGTCGAGAAAGCTTTCAAATTGAGCCGCTAGGATCAGGTAGATAAGCAACAAAGCAAGGCCGAAGGCAAATAGGGTATTGGAGCTACTCTCAACAAAATCACGCGATTCACCGCTAAGATCGGTCGTAAAGCTCTGATCGAGTACTTTTTCCTTTATACGGTCCATTGCAGCAATGCCGTCGCTCATACTCATACCAGGAGCCAAGCCGGCGGAAACGGTCGCGGACATATAACGGTTGTTATGATAGAGTTGGGGCGGACTGCTTTCTTCTTTCACACTTACAACGTTGTCCAATTGGATGAGCTGCCCCATGTTATTGCGAACATAGATGGAAGAAAGATCCGTTGGAGTCGCCCGACGGTCATTCTCAACCTGGCCAATTACTTGATATTGTTTACCATCGCGCATAAAATAGGCAAATCGTTGACCGCTTAGCAACAGTTGTAAGGATTGAGATACATCCAGTACAGATACGCCAAGGCTCAGCGCTTTTAGACGGTCAATTTCGACATGAAGTTCTGGTTTGTTGAACTTTAGGTTGATATCCGTTGTCGAGAATGTTGGATCACTGTTCACCTCAGTCATAAATTGAGGTATTTTTTCCTGCAGCTTTTCGAAATTCTGCGCCTGAATAATATACTGAACGGGTAATCCGCCTCTTCGGTTCATGGATATCGTTGGCGTCTGTGAAACATTGACGCGAACGGCATCGTATTGTTTGGTCCACTTGGTCAGTTCTTTAGCGATATCGTCCTGCGATTTCTGACGTTCACTTGGGTCAACCAACGTCATCCGGATACGTCCGGAGTTGACCGATGCGGCGCCAAATCCCGGCGAAGTGATGTTAAGACTGATCTTATTCTCCGGGATCGAATCATACACCAGTTTATCAAGTTCCTGCATATAGCGATCCATATATTCATAGGTGGCACCTTCTGGACCTGTTACATTGACAGAAATATTACTTCGGTCATCATAAGGTGCAGTTTCCTTTTTAATGGACGAAAAAAGGATTCCAATAATCACAAAGCAGATGATCAGGATCGGAAAGCTGATCCATTTAAATTTCATGAATTTGTCAAGGGCATTGGCATACCCCTTGTTCATCTTGACAAACATGGGTTCGGTCCAATTATAAAATTTCGTCTTCTTGTGTCCACCACCCTTGATCAAATAGGCATTGAGCATAGGGGTGAGGGTCAGGGAAACAAATGCAGAAACCAGTACGGCCGAAGCGATAACGACTCCAAATTCACGAAATAAACGCCCCACAAAGCCCTGAAGAAATATAACAGGTAAGAATACGGCTGCAAGTGTGATTGAAATCGAGATAACAGCAAAGAAGATTTCCTTCGAGCCCTTCAAAGCAGCCTCTATAGGAGACATACCTTCTTCCACTTTCTTAAATATATTTTCCGTCACTACAATCCCATCGTCGACGACAAGACCTGTCGCGAGTACAATGGCGAGCAACGTCAGTACATTAATCGAAAATCCAAAAATGTACATAATAAAAAAGGTTGCAATCAATGAGACGGGAATATCCAGAAGAGGCCGCAATGCGATACCCCAGTCGCGGAAGAAAAAGTAAATAATCAAGGTAACCAAGATAATTGAAATCAGCAGTGTCTCGGCGACTTCCTCAACAGATTTTTTAATAAATGTGGTGTTGTCAGAAGCAATGTTAAGGATAATATCTTGGGGTAGATCTTCCTTGATCTGATCGAGCATTTTATAAAAATTATTGGCAATATCGAGGTAGTTTGTACCGGGTTGAGGAATAATCGCTATACCAACCAATTGCTTCCCATTGCTGACCATTTTTGTTTCCAGGTTTTCGGCATCTATTTCTGCCCGGCCAATGTCGATGAATTTGACAATACGGCTGCTATCGGATTTCAGAATGATATCATTAAACTCTTCGGGTGTAGAAAGATTTCCTACTGTCTTTACGGTGAGCTCCGTGGTGTTTCCGACAATTTTTCCAGAGGGCAATTCAACGTTTTGGTTATTCAGAGCCGTGCGGATATCAGAAGCCGTAATGCCATACGCAGCCATACGGTCGGGGTTGAGCCATAATCGCATGGCGTAGCGTTTTTGACCATAAATTTGGGTACTGCTGACACCTGGAATCGTCTGTAGTCTTTCCGAGATCACATTTTCTGCGTAGTCGCTCAGCGAAAGTTTATCGCGCGTTTCACTTTGTAGCGTCAACGTGATGATAGGATCGGAATCAGCGTCAGCCTTGGAAACAACGGGTGGGGCATCAATATCCTGAGGTAAACTTCGGATGGCCTGAGAGACCTTATCACGGACATCATTTGCCGCCTCTTCAAGATTTTTTTGCAGACCAAATTCGATGGTAATATTACTGGACCCCTGGTTACTGGAGGAGGATATATTCCGGATACCATCGATCGAATTGATAGCCTTTTCTAAGGGCTCGGTAATCTGAGATTCAATGATATCTGGATTTGCACCCGCATAGTTTGTTCTAACAGAAACAATAGCGGGGTCAATGGAGGGGTATTCGCGGACGCCCAAAAAGCTAAAACCAATGTAGCCAAATAATATAATGGTGATATTGACGACAATAGTTAAAACCGGGCGTTTAATAAAAATAGCAGATAAATTCATGCACAGTTAGTTAGCTAATGATACCTTAACTTTTGATCCATCTTTTAACGACAGGACACCTGTGGTTAGAACGGTGTCACCGGCACTGATCCCAGATAAAATGACAATATCTTTGTCGGTACGTGCGCCTGTTTCAACCTTCACTTCTTTGGCTAGGCCATGCTGTAATACAAACACTTTTTTTCCGTCCTGAACAGGTACGATGGCTTCAGTTGGAATGGATATCGCATCGTTTTCTACCTCGATTGGAACGCTAACGTTAACAAATGATCCTACTTTCAACTTTCCCTGCTCATTATTTGCGCGGGCTCTGACCGTGAGCGTTCTGGTGTTAAGTGATACTTGAGGTTCTATAGCGTAGATGTTTGCTTTCATGACGGTTGGGTCATTAGCAACACTAAACTCGATCGGCATATTCACTTTGACGATACTGCTGTATTTTTCGGGAACTGCGAAGGTGATTTTTACCAAGTTGTCCTTGACCAGATTTGTGATCAGCGTGGTGGGCGAGACAATGGCTCCAACAGAAATATTACGTAATCCAATCATCCCACTAAATGGTGCCCTTATGGTGGTCTTTGATATTTGTGCCTGGATCAACTGGATCTGTGCGGCTGAAGTTTTTAAGGCCGCACTGGCAATATCAAACTCCTCCTGACTGATAGCGCCTCTTTGCAACAGCAATTTGGCCCGGCGTTCATTTTCTGCATTGAGCTGATTGGTCGTTTGTGATTGTCTTAATTGCGCCTGCAGTTCTATATCATCAATCTTGATCAAAGGTTCGCCCTGCCTGACCCGCTGTCCTTCTGCAAAATATATTTTGGTAATTCGACCACTGACTTCACTTCTGACTTCGACCTGCTCTTCTGCATCGATGCTTCCCGAAAGATTGATCGATCTATCGGCGACAGAAGATTTGGCAATGATTGCCTGTGCCGGCACTGGCACATCTTTTTTCTCCTTCGGCTTATCGGTTCCCTCTTTATCTTTTTTAGCAGTAAGCAGAAAGTATCCACCTCCAAAAACAGCGCAGGCCAAAAGAAGGTAAATGATCGATTTTTTATTCATATGGTATAGTATCTTATGTACTTTTTACATTTAACTGGTAAATATAGGTTTATTATAATGCGGATACGGGTTGTCAAAAGGATTTTACAATACACACAAAACTCAGGCAAGAAGCTGCACTGTGCGTTTACTGGGAGCGAAGGGAGATAAAAAAAGCTAGAAATGAATTTCTAGCTTTGTGTCTACTATTTTTTTGATTTTGTTTTTTGTTCAATTTCTTTTGGCTCCGCATTATCTACTTTTGGCTTGATTGCTGCTCTTGACAAATGTGGTCTTCTTTTTCCAAAAGAACCATTCGATATTTTTCCTCTTCTGGTTTTGATGTCACCTTTTCCCATAGTGTAAAATATTTTGGTTTTAAAAATTATATATAACCTAAATATAGGGATTTGTTTTTAAAGATTCAACTGTTTTGTCTTCAAATAATGGGAAAAATGCGTTTTTGAACATCAATTTTGAAATTTTGGGTAATGGTATCGAAAAATAAATTATTGACTGGTTTATTTTCAGCAACCAAATAGGGGATTTCCAATATGTTATCTTTTAATTTGATACGGTAATAGCCATATAATAATCCTTTGGTCGTCTGAATGGATTCGATTTTCTGCACGGCCTCGATATCCTTAAAAAGGTTAAAGCTATAATTTTCTCCTTTTAATTGTTCAATAAAAACTTCATCAGTTTTGGCATTATACCATATTTGCTGGCTTTTTACCTTACTAAAATGATTGTTGAATAAAAATAGATAACCCAAAAGAAAGATTGCAATTGGAAGTAAGAACAGTACAATTTTTATCTTTATGAAAAGCAATACGACAATCAGCACGAGGATAACCCCCATAATGACATTGGAAATGGTTTTTTTTAGATTCGCCTGAATGACTGCGGGTGAAGCCTCAATCAATTGAAAGCCTGTTTTTAAGTCCTTAGATACATCGGTGGCAAACCCAAAAAAATTAAATCTTTTGCGTATCATCAGATAAGCAATTAGAATGATAAGTCCAATGATCAGAAACCGCATATTGTATACCTAGTATTGTTCGTCTTCGTTTGGGTATTTTACTGCTTTCACCTCAGAGACGTAATTGCTTACTGCGGTGATAATTTGCTCATGCAAGTTAGCAAAATGACGCATAAATTTAGGTTTAAAATCTGCATTCATGCCCAGCATATCGTTAATGACAAGTACCTGCCCATCGCAATCCGGTCCAGCACCGATACCTACCGTAGGAATTGTCAATGTTTCGGTCACTGTCTTGGCCAATTTAGCAGGTATCTTTTCCAAAACAATGGCAAAACAGCCGGCGTCCTGTAAAGCAAGTGCATCTTCGATTAGTTTAGCTGCTTCTTGCTCTTCCTTTGCACGGACACCAAAATTGCCAAATTTGTTGATAGATTGGGGAGTGAGGCCCAGGTGACCACATACGGGAATGCCTCCGGCAATGATTTTTTTAATGTTTTCTATGATTTCAATACCACCTTCCAGCTTCAGTGCATGTGCACCAGATTCCTTCATCATACGGACGGCTGCGTTATAGGCCGCATTGGCAGATCCCTGATAGGATCCGAACGGTAAGTCTGCCAATACCATGGCGCGCTGCGTACCCCTTGCAACAGACGCCGCATGGTAAATCATATGATCAAGGGTAATAGGCAAGGTAGTTTCGTATCCAGCAAATACATTGGCGGCAGAATCTCCAATCAAAATAACATCAACACCAGCCTGATCGACCATTTTAGCCATGGAATAATCGTAGCTGGTCAGCATAGAAATCTTTTCCTGGCGGTCTTTCATGGCTTGTAGCATGGCGGTGCTAACGCGTTTCATTTCTTTGTTTACAGACATCTTAACTTTTATTTTGTGTCCAAAAGTAAGCTTTTTATCATACATTGACCAATATTCTGCCTGGTGTTTTGTATTTTTGCCAAATGATACAAAATGAGAATCGTCTATTTAAATTTCCCAAATTTTCAGAATTAATCATTCATGAGGATGAAAATTTGATTGTTATCAATAAACCACCGTTTGTAGCTTCTTTGGATGAACGTGAGGGCGGAGAGGTCAATATCCTTCGATTGGCGAAAAAATACCATCCGGATGCGCAGGTGTGCCACCGTTTGGACAAAGAGACTTCGGGTATTTTATTAATTGCCAAAAACCCCGAAACGTATCGTTCAATTTCTATTGCATTTGAAAAAAGAAGAGTGAATAAGACCTACCATGCGATCATAGGCGGTACGCATACTTTTCAGGATTTGCTGGTTGATTTACCGATCTTGAACCAGGGTAATAAAAATGTATCTATTGACCGTGCCAATGGCAAAGCAGCAGAAACCATTTTCAATTCGATCAAATATTACAAGAATTATACATTAGTAGAGTGTAAGCCCATTACGGGACGTATGCACCAAATCCGTATTCACCTGGCAACACAACATGCAGCTATTGTGGGCGACGATATGTATCGCGGCAAACCGGTTTATTTATCTCAAATCAAGAAAAGAGGCTATACGTTGTCGAAAGATGAGGAAGAACAACCTATCATGAAGCGTTTTGCCCTACATGCCAAAGATATCGAATTCGAACTGAATGGAGTTAAAATGGTTTTCGATGCGCCCTATCCAAAGGATTTTGCGACATTATTGAAACTGTTAGATAAGTTTGATTCGTAAATAGCCCGGTTACAGATGAGTCCGAAGACAAAAAAAATAGTCGGAAACGTTGTATTTGTACTGCTTATTGGCTTGTTGATTTGGCCTACAAGTAGAAGTTATTTTCAGCAAGCCCTAATGAAAATAGGCTTCTTTAAACTAAAGTTAGAAGTTACGCCGGACGCTAAAAAATCTTTTGCGACTTCGCCCAAGATAGGCAGTGAGGTATCTTTTATAAACCAGCAAGGCGAGCCTGTAAAGGTGGCTGATCTCAGAGGAAAGGTGATTTTTATCAATTTCTGGGCAACTTGGTGTGCCCCTTGCCGGGCCGAAATGCCGTCGATCAACAAACTTTATAATACGTATAAGGATAACGCCCATGTCGTGTTTTTGATTGTTGAGGTGGAGGGTGATCGAGCGAAGGCCGAAGCGTTTATTAAGGGAGAGGGTTTGAGCTTACCAGTAAGCTTTCCGAACAGTGATATTCCAAAGGAGTGGCTTTCTGGGCCTATTCCAACAACGCTCATATTGGATAAGGAAGGAAATCTTGCCGCAAGGCATGAAGGACTTGCTGACTATTTCACTCCAGAGGTGACCACATTTATTCAAGATTTAATCAATAAATAATTTTTTAAGATCTCTAAAATAAGCATGACAAGAGCAGAACTTATTCATCAAATAAAAGCGAAACGCTCATTTCTATGTGTCGGACTGGACACAGACCTTGCCAAAATCCCTGATCATCTTTTAGACGATGAGGATCCGATCTATAGCTTTAACAAAGCCATAATAGAAGCAACAGCTGATCTTTGTGTAGCCTACAAACCCAATATAGCATTTTATGAATGTTATGGAATAAAAGGTTGGCAATCGCTTCAAAAAACCTGGGCCGCTTTACCAAAGGATTGTTTCAGTATTGCTGACGCAAAAAGAGGGGATATCGGTAATACATCCGGACGTTATGCGATGGCATTTTTTGATGAAAAGGCTTCTGGTCTCGGATTTGATAGTATCACCATTGCACCTTATATGGGTAAGGATTCGGTAACGCCCTTTTTGGATTTTAAAGACAAATGGGCTATCGTGCTTGCTTTGACATCAAATGAGGGCAGCTTAGACTTTCAGAATTTTGAGAATATAGAAGGGCTGCAATTGTTCGAACAAGTGATTGACAAAGTCAACACCTGGGGCACGCCAGAAAATCTCATGTATGTGGTAGGAGCAACCCGAGGAGAAGGATTTATCAAAATTAGGGAACATGCGCCAGATCATTTTTTATTGGTTCCGGGAGTGGGGGCTCAGGGGGGCTCGCTCGAAGATGTTTGTAAATTTGGTATGAACAAAGATTGTGGACTTTTGGTAAACAGCACAAGGGGCATTATCTATGCTTCGAAAGGGACTGATTTCGCTGAAAGAGCACGGCAGGAAGCCTTAATTCTTCAAAAAGAAATGGAAGTAGAGCTGGTAAAAGCGGGTATTATTTCCTGATTTGACATTTAATAATTCATTCGTAATACTTACCTTTGCAGCATGCCAGAAAAAATTATAATTCTAGACTTCGGGTCTCAATACACACAGTTGATCGCAAGACGTGTCAGAGAGCTAAATGTGTATTGTGAGATACACCCGTTCAATAAATTGCCAGATTTTGACGACACCGTAAAAGGTGTTATCTTTTCGGGCAGCCCTTATTCTGTTAGACAAGAAGATGCGCCACAAATTGATTTTGTCGCTATTCAGGATCGTTTCCCACTCTTAGGCGTATGTTACGGAGCCCAATACATTGCTCAAAAATCAGGCGGTGAAGTGTTACCTTCTGAAA
Source organism: Sphingobacterium sp. UBA3549 (assembly GCF_002376635.1). NCBI lineage: Bacteria > Pseudomonadati > Bacteroidota > Sphingobacteriia > Sphingobacteriales > Sphingobacteriaceae > Sphingobacterium > Sphingobacterium sp. UBA3549. Next base: position 182,008 of record NZ_DFOE01000024.1, read on the forward strand.
TTCGTGAATATGGTCGTGCAAATCTGCAGTTTGTCAATAGTGAGAATGAATTATTGGCAGGCATACCCACGCAGTCACAGGTATGGATGTCTCATGGCGATACCATTAAAGAAGTACCTGCAAATTTTGAAATTATAGCGAGTACCGATAAAGTTCGCGTAGCAGCGTATCAAGTGAAAGGTACCCGTACTTACGGTATACAATTTCATCCAGAAGTAACCCATAGTACAGACGGTGCTATCGTATTAAAAAACTTTGTTGTCAATATCTGTGGTTGTGCACAGGAATGGACACCAGACGCTTTTGTAGAAACAACAGTATCTTCTTTGAAAGAGCAACTAGGTGATGATCATGTTATTATGGCTTTATCTGGCGGGGTAGATTCGACAGTTGCAGCGGTGTTATTGCATCAGGCAATCGGAAAGAAACTCCATTGTATCTTTGTGGATCATGGTTTGCTTCGTAAGGACGAATATGAGCAAGTATTGGATTCTTACAAAAATATGGGCTTAAATATCAAAGGAATCAATGCGAAAGATTTATTTTATGGTCGATTAGCTGGAGTTTCCGAGCCAGAAGAAAAACGCAAGATCATTGGTAATTCGTTTATTGATGTCTTCGATGAAGCAGCAAAAGATATTCAAAAGGAATTGCCTGAAGGCATTGAAGCGAAGTGGTTAGGGCAAGGGACAATTTATCCGGATATCATCGAATCAGTTTCAGTGAAAGGGCCTTCGGCGACTATCAAATCACACCATAACGTTGGAGGCTTACCTGATTTTATGAAGCTGAAAGTTGTGGAACCACTTAAAACGTTGTTTAAAGATGAAGTCAGAAGAGTAGGGAAAGCGCTGGAAGTTGATCAGTCAATTTTAGGCAGGCATCCATTTCCTGGTCCGGGTTTGGCAATTCGTATTTTGGGTGATATTACACCCGAGCGTGTACGTATTGTGCAAGAGGCTGATGCGATCTTCATCAATAATCTGAAAGAATCCGGTTGGTATGACAAAGTATGGCAGGCAGGCACAATTTTCTTACCCGTCCGTTCAGTAGGCGTAATGGGTGATGAGCGCACTTACGAGCACGTTGTTAGTTTGCGCGCGGTGGGTTCGCTAGATGGAATGACTGCGGATTGGATACATTTACCATATGATCTGTTGGCAAAGATTTCAAATGAAATTATCAACCATGTGAAAGGAATAAACAGAGTTGTGTATGATATCAGTTCAAAACCACCCGCTACAATTGAGTGGGAATAAAATATGGGTTGCGGCGCTTGTAGCGTTATGCCTTGCCAGCTGTACAACCAAAAAAAGCACAGTATTGCGTTCGCCGTCCTCTGGTCATGGCGAACAGCAAACTGCTGTTACTAAACCTCCTGTTGACAAAGAAAGTACCATTGCCAAGATGGGCGATACCCAACGTGTCAATGGCTATGCTGTGAAAAATAATCGCATCGCACTGCTGTTGCCGTTCGAGTTAAGTAATATTGCAGGTACAGTTAAGAAGGAAGACGTGGAGCGCTCTTCCTTGGCGCTGGATTTTTATCAGGGATTTCAGTTAGGCCTTGACAAAATTGCGAAGGAAGGTGCCTTGTTCGATTTGCAGGTGATTGATTCCCGAGACAATGTTGCGTATAATGCAACATTGGGTACAGCGGTCAATGTCAAAGATGCTGTGCTCGTGGTGGGACCCGTATATCCGCGTGAGATTAAGAGCTTTGGGCAGACCTTTGCAAACAAGAACGTTCTACAGGTTTCTCCATTAGCAGCAAGCATGGCTTCTGAATTTAGCCTCCCCAATTTGGTTTCGATAACACCATCTATTCGTACACACGCCGAAACATTGGCGAAGTATGTTGCAGAGCAATATTATAATGGGGATCAGATTGTTATTTATGATGCTGGGGATGATGACAGCAAACAGTTTTTGATCAATTTTGCAAACGAGATTACCAAAGCTAACCCGCAGGCTAAAGTAAAAACGGTCATGAGCATCAATGAGCTTAATAACAGTCTTTTGTTGGCAGGCACCAATCATATCATTTCAGGGACTGCCAATAAAAATTTAGTAAAGGGCCTTTTGGATGCTATGGATGAACGCTTTCTGAATCCAGGTAATCAGTTTAAATTATATGGACACCCCAACATGGCCAAGCTTTCGTTTGAGAATTTCGAAAACATGGATTTTTACGCATTGACCATTACTTCTTCCAACTTGGTCGATGAGACGGATGGAGATACCAAAAAGTTTATTGGAAATTACAAGGCTGCTTATAAAGTTGATCCGTCCGAGTTTTCTTACAAAGGGTATGACGCGGCATTGTATTTTGGTCGATTGATACATCAATATGGAGTGGATTATGTCAGCCGAATGACGCAGGAAAAGTTTTCGGGATTGAATAGCGATTACAGATTTGAATTTTACCCAAAATGGGGCTATGCAAACAGATCGTTGGGGATGTTGGTCTATCACGATAAAAAATTTGAAAGAAAATAATCTTTGAATGGCTGAATTCAGTGAAAAACGTGTTCATCAGCAAATACGTAATTTTGAGCGAGCAATGGATGGTTTTGAAGCTGATCAACCATTTTCACGTTATTTAACAACTTTTTTTAAGCTAAATAGACAAATGGGATCTTCAGACCGAAAGGCCGTCTCCCGTTTGTGCTATAATTATTTCCGTCTAGGGACTGCAGCTCCGCAGTTATCACAACAACGTAGGTTGGTAGTCGCCGAATTTCTATGCGAGCAGGAAAGCCCCTTGGTGGCGGTTCTTGAACCTTCCTACGCCGATAAACTTCATCTCTCAATCCGTGACAAGATTACATTTTTGGAGTCCGAAGGCTTTTTTAAATTGGAAGACCTATTTCCTTTTACGGAGCATATTTCTGAAAAAGTGAATTTAACTGCCTTTTTGGAAAGTCAGTGTATTCAGCCCTATTTATATATTCGGGTAAAACGAGGAAAGACAAATTTCGTGCGCGCCATTTTAGATGGTAGTCAGATTCCCTATACCACTATCGGCGAGCAGACCATTGCCTTAATTAATGGTACTTCCTTACAGCGATTTGATGCCTTAGATGGCATTATTGAAGTACAAGATCTTTCCTCGCAACGTACGTTAGCGTATATGGAGCCAGGAGAAAATGAATCCTGGTGGGATACATGTGCAGCTTCAGGTGGCAAATCTCTTTTATTGATGGATGCTTGTCCCACGGTAAATTTGTTGGTGTCGGATATTCGTATGAGCATTCTTCGGAATCTCGATGAGCGTTTTGACCGTGCCGGAATAAAGCATTACCGAAAGAAAATACTCGATCTTACCAAGGATACCTTTTCAATTCTTGGGAGCGAACGATTTGATGGAGTATTATTGGACGCACCGTGTAGTGGATCGGGGACTTGGGGGCGTACACCAGAAATGATTCGGCATTTTAGGGCTGATAAGATTGGCGAATTCAATGCACTACAAAAAAATATTGCAAGTAATGTAGTAGGACATGTTAAAGTGGGAAAGCCTTTGATTTATATAACCTGCTCCATTTTTAAAGCGGAAAATGAAGATGTTGTCAATTACATTGTGGATAATTTTGGTTTTGAAATAGCACGCATGGATTATCTGGAAGGGTATACCGAAAAGGCCGATAGCATGTTTGTGGCGCGTTTGATAAAAACGTAATTTCTGATCGTAGAAAGCGTATAGGCTATTTTTTCCGTTTGGAAAAAATAGCCTTTTTCATTACTATAAATGTTTTTTTGTTGTATTCGTCAGTCACATTTACTGGGGATCACCAGCACCGGGCAGGTGGATTTACGAATAACCGATTCAGAGACAGAACCAGATATAAAATGATCAAAACCGGTCCGCCCGTTAGACCCCATGATAATCAGATCGGCAGACCATTCGTGCGATGCAGCCAGAATTTCTTCTTTAATAGATCCTATTCGATTAAACAAATAGACCTCACCAGCACCAGTAAACTCGCGGCTTATCTTCTCAAGATACTTTTGCGCATTGTCCTGTTCCATTTCCGAAACCTCCGGAACGATGATAGGCTGCTGCCCCAATAAGGGATCTGCGCCAAAATTGGCAGGAGAAGTAGGGGGGATAACGGTGACAAGTGCTACGGAGGCTCCAAATACTTGGGCCATTTCTTTCGCATAATGTATTGCCTTTTCAGCGCATGGCTCGTCGTCAACAGCGACTAATATCCTTTTGAATTTTGAATTTGTATTCTCCATATCTGCTATTATTAATTTATCTTCGTCATATAATATATAATCATAGATTGGACGATTTTGTTTTATTAGCATATGAAATATGGTATTTGTATACTTGCTCTCGTACCGTTACGTCTAGAACAGGCACATCGTAGCGAGATGGTTTCTCAGGTTTTGTTTGGAGAGCTTTTTGAAATTGTGGACGAGCAGGCGGATTGGACATCCATACGCTTATTGGAAACGGATTATTTGGGTTGGATTCAAAACGGGCAGTTTCAAAAATTAGAGGACTCAGATAAGGAGCAATATTTTTTAGGAAGACGAACTGTGGTTGGAAGAGAGGGAGGGGTACTTTTGGGCGAGGCAACCCAACTGCAGCTCTGTCATGGGACCACGCTGTATCTAAATGAAGAGAACCGGACTAATCTGCCACTATTGGACTTGACTTATCAGGGAAGCATAAGTTTATTTTCGAAGGAATTAGTCGAAAGTGAGCTCCAGCAACTCGCCTTGAGTTACAAAGATGTACCGTATTTGTGGGGCGGCCGTTCGGAGTGGGGGATTGACTGTTCGGGTTTCTCGCAATTGATCTACAGCTGCTTTGGACTTTATTTGCCCCGCGATGCTTATCAGCAAGCGGAAAAAGGGGAGACCGTCGACTTTATTTCAGAAATAAAGGTAGGTGATTTGGCGTTTTTTGACAATGCGCAAGGCCGGATTACTCACGTTGGTATTATGCTGGATCGCGATACCATTATCCATGCTTCTGCAAAAGTCCGTGTGGACCGCATGGATTCAGAGGGTATTTTTAATGCGGAACTGAATCGCTATACACACAAACTCCGAATTGTTAAACGGTATAACTAACATAGCAAAGGGCGATAAAATATTTTATCGCCCTCCCTTTTTCTATTTTTTTCGTTGAGACTAGAATTTGAATGTCAAACCAAATTTAGCAGTATCGAAGAAGTTGTTAAAGCTATTGATGTTTGCATTAAATTCATTAGATGATTTAGCACCATCAACATCAACTTTTGATGTTCTGAATGACAATAAGTCAGTTAAACCAAAATTGATTGCAATTTTAGGCGTTACAAAGTAGTTGATACCCAAACCTGCGTTCGCACCGAAACCTTTTGTTTTAGCGATATCACTTGTGGTAGTTCCATTATTGATTTTTCCATCTTCTTGCGCATAACCAGCACCAAGTTGTGCATATGTTTTGAATCGTGAACCTAACTCAAGAAAGTAGTAACGTCCAAATGCACCTATACCGAATTGGTTGTTTTTTACATAGGATTCATTCGACTGATCTACGTTTTTTGTAGCTTTTTCATTACCAACGTTTACATCTAAACCAACAGCAATCTTGTCAGAAACAAAGTAACCAACAGAAGGGTTGAAATTAAATGAATTTGTTTTTGTTTGATTAGTTTTGTCGTTTGAAGTATTAGCGGATAAGTTACCTTCAACAATAACATCGCTCTTTTTGAAACCGAATTCTTGTGCTTGTGAAGCCAATGTCAAACCAGCTACAGCTGCTAATGTAAGTAAAATTTTTTTCATGTCTTTTTTATTTAAAAGTTGTTTAAATGTGCCAGTAATTACTTCCTGACTTTTTAAATTTGTTAGTCAAATATCGAAATCATATTTTATTTTTTTGTCATTGGATTGTCTAGATATTTGATATAATCGTAAATTATAGTGGATCAACACCTTAAAATTTAATATAATTTTATTTTTACAGATTCTATTTAACGATAATGATATTGGGCTGACTTTTTGTTCTTTAATGTCAATTTTAAGTAAGAATAGAAAAAAAAAGCCATTTGTCAATATTTGACAAATGGCTTTTTTATGATTATCTAACTGGATGTTACTCGAAATATTCTTTGATTCGCTCGAAGAATGACTTTTCACTTTTGCCAGGTTGAGGCTTAAAGTTCGGTGATTCTTTCAATTTATTCAACAGTTCTTTTTCTTCGATAGATACAGCTTTTGGTGTCCATATATTAACATATACAAGCTGGTCTCCCTTGTGGTAAGAATTAACCTCAGGAATACCTTTTCCTTTTAACCGTAAAATTTTGCCGCCTTGTGTGCCGGGTTCAATTTTGATTTTCGCTTTTCCGTCTATTGTCGGAACTTCCACGCTGGTACCTAATGTAGCATCTACAAAATTAATATAAAGATCATAGATGACATTTAGTCCGTCGCGTTTTAAACTTTCGTGTGCAACTTCTTCGATCAATATAATTAAATCTCCTGGTACACCACCACGCGGAGCCGCATTTCCCTTTCCGCTCATGGATAGTTGCATGCCTTCACTCACCCCTGCCGGAATATTGATGGAGATTGTTTCCTCGCCACGTTCAAGTCCTTCACCTCTACACGTTGTACATTTTGCTGTGATTTCTACGCCTTCACCATTACACGTAGGGCAAGTGCTTGTTGTTTGCATTTGTCCTAAGATCGTATTGGTAACTCTTCTGACTGAGCCCGATCCACCACAGGTTTTACAGGTATGGAAAGAAGATTTATCTTTAGCACCCGATCCGTCACAGGTATGACAGACGACTTGCTTGTTGACTTTTACCTTTTTCTCAACGCCTTTGGCAATTTCTTCAAGCGTTAACTTAACTTTTATGCGTAAGTTGCTTCCTCTTGCTACGCGGCGTCCGCCACGCTGGCCACCGCCACCGCCAAAGAAACTTTCAAAGGGATGTCCTCCACCAAAGATATCACCAAATTGACTGAATATGTCTTCCATATTCATGCCGCCGCCACCGCCGAAACCACCGCTGGCAGAATTACCAGCATGTCCAAATTGGTCATAACGTTGACGTTTCTGTGGATTGCTCAAGATATCGTATGCCTCAGCAGCTTCCTTAAACTTTTCCTCAGCCTCATGGTCACCAGGATTTTTGTCCGGATGGTACTTTATCGCTAGTTTGCGATACGCTGATTTAATCTCCTTCTCGTCCGCTGATCGCGAGACACCAAGTATATCGTAATAATCTCTTTTTGACATCGTCTTAATATTATTGACCTATAACTACTTTTGCGTGACGGATAACTTTGTCACCTAAGTAGTAACCTTTTTCGATCACGTCCACCACTTTATTTTTTAATTCTTCTGTAGCGGCAGGTATTGCTGTAATAGCTTCTTGTAATTCAGGATCGAAATCTTGGTTTTTAACGTCCATTTCCTTTAATCCTAATTGCGATAATGTTTGTCTGAATTTATTGTTAACAATATCCATTCCTGTTTTTACCGATTCAACATCAGTTGCAGTTTCCATGGCTGTTAATGCTCTGTCAAAATCATCCAATGTAGGCAACAACTTGCTGATGACATCTTTTCCAGCTGATTGAATCAATTCAACACGTTCTTTACTTGTACGTTTTCTATAATTGTCAAATTCGGCAGATAGACGAATGTACTTATCCTTTGCCTCTGCCAATTCTGCAGCCAGTTTATCTTCAGTAGACAGTTCTTCTGCTAGATTATCAGCAGGTAGTTCTTGTTGTTCAGAAGAATTTGTTTCTACTGGATCTTGGCTTTCATCGTAATAATTATCTTGCTCATTCATATCTTCAATGCTAAAATTAGATTCAAAAATTTACTCTATGCTTCGTTTGTCAAAGTTTTTGCCAAACAATAAAATTCCGACAGCTTGTCAGATTTTATTAAAAAAGCCTAACAATTTGTCGGAATCGGTATTTTTATATGTCAGTTTTCCGTCTAGATACTGACATTGTCCTGTAATATACCATCGCCGGTTTTGATGATACGAGAAGGCATATTGCGGATAATGGTATAATCGTGTGTGGCCATCAATATGGCTGTTCCTGAGCTGGCAATGTCTCTTAGCAACAAGACAATTTCCTCTGATGTAGCAGGGTCCAGGTTACCTGTAGGCTCATCTGCCAAAATAATTTCTGGATTATTTAATAAGGCACGGGCAATCACAATACGTTGCTGTTCACCGCCAGAAAGTTCATGTGGCATCTTCTTTAATTTGGAGCGAAGTCCAACTTTTTCCAATACGTCCAATATACGGCTATCGATCATTTTCTTGTCTTTCCAACCTGTTGCTTTAAGGGCAAATTCGAGGTTTTTCTCGATACTTCTATCCGATAAAAGGTGGAAGTCCTGAAAAACGATTCCCAGTTTTCTACGCAGGTAAGGAACATCATTTTCATGCAGTTTTTTTAAATCAAAACCAGCAATCATGCCCTCTCCATTACCAATGTATAAGTCGCCGTAAATTATCTTTAACAAACTACTCTTTCCACTGCCGGACTGACCTATAAGGTAGATAAACTCGCCTTTGCCGATATTTAAATTTACATTGGACAATACCAAATGTTTCTGTTGGAAGATGTCAACGTTCTTTAATGTAATAACTTTATTTTCAATCATGGAAGCTAAAATTCTAATTTTTTAATTTGTCCAAAAGGCATTTCTCTGACCAGTTGCATGATATACGCTGCCTTTTCTCCTAATCCGATCTTATCAAGTGATTTGTCCGGGCGGTCGACTCTAAAATATGCAAGCAAGGTGAAGGCATCATCTCTTAGTTGTACATAATCAGGGATTTTGGCGACACCTTTTACTTTAATGATATACATAGATTCAAAGTTAGTATTTTTAATGCAATTTCTTTACTACGAATTTAAAGGAAGCTTAACGGTTGGCAAATAGAAAATCAAGCGTATTCACACCGTCAGCGTAATCATCCAGCGATGGACTTTGGCTTTCGCCAAAATGAAAAACGGGAGACGGCACTTCTAATGGCAGTTTGGATACAATACATTGGATGTTTTCTTGCGCTAATATCAGTTTATTTTCGACTTCAGCAACTGTTTCGTAAGTTTCATAATAAACCACAGCAAGGGGAGAAGCTGTTTTCTCGTCTTCTTTGAGCAATAAAAATCCGTTATCAAAATGCTTATCGCCATTGATCAGATAGATGGATTTGTTGTAGTCGTAATTGTTGGTATATTTAAAATGCGCTGTCACATTGTTGAATATCGCTATACCCTCAAAAAACTGCGCTATTGGATAATTTTTTGGTATAAATATTTTGGATATAGAGCGGCAACCCAGTCCAAAGTAATCGAAAATATCATGCCCAAGAGCTTCCAGCTGGCTAGGAGATTCCGCGCCCCCCAGTACAGCAACGCTATTTCGATTGCGGCGGATGATATGCGGCTTGGTACCAAAGTAGTAATCGAAATAGCGGGCACTATTGTTAGATCCCGTTGCGATGACCAGGTCGAAATCTTTTAATCGGTCAACAATTTCAAAAGCATCGCCAAAATACGGGTCAATTTTATCCAGCAGACCCAGTACATAGGCCGTCAGTCCCGCGTCGTCAGAGGATACTTTTATCTTGGCTTTAAAGCCACTGATCAGAACAGCGAGGATATCATGGAATCCGACTAAAGGTATATTGCCAGCAAGAATTAATCCTACAGTTTTTGTCGAATGCGTATCTGGGTATGGCGCCAACCAATGCGTAAGTTTCTCTATGGTAAGATTTTCTGCAATTGCCTGTAGCGCGCGTTCAACATTTTGTGGGGTATACCAGGGGTTTTTATGTTGGGCAGATTGGATGATCTGACTGGATTCTTCAGATGGCAGTTGAAGCTGTTCGCCTAATTTTACAAATGCATTTATTCGTTGTTCCTTTGTCAAAATATTAAAATTTTAAAAGATGAATACACAAATTTGTGTTATATTTGTGCTGTTAACATTAATCAACGTGAATCAACTAGCCTTATTGTACAATTCGACTTTGTTTCATATTGATAATGCAAAAATAGTTTATTTATCATAATTGTGAGGTTATAAATGGCGATTAAAATTACAGACGAATGCATTAACTGTGGTGCTTGCGAACCGGAATGCCCAAATAATGCAATATACGATGCTGGTGTAACTTGGAAATTCTCAGATGGGACGGCTTTGGACGGGATTATTGATTTTGGCGACGGCGTTACACTCGATGCCAATGAGTCTCAGGAAGCAATCTCAAATGAAGTCTATTATATTGTTTCGGATAAATGTACAGAATGTGTAGGTTTCCATGATGAGCCTCAATGTGCAGCGGTTTGCCCTGTAGATTGTTGTGTGGACGACGAAGATGTGCGTGAGTCTAACGACGAGCTTTTAGCGAAAAAATCTTGGTTACACGCGGAATAAGTTTATTGCTCCGTAAAAAATATTGGGCAGGAGAAGAAATTTTCCTGCCTTTTTTTGTGGCCTCGAATTTAGAGAAATCGATATTTTGTTGCGAAACATGGCTATTTGGAATAATAATATTTGCAAAAGCATAGTATTTTTTTATTTTTGTTCTTTTGACCATTAAAATCTTTTAAATGTTAAAAACCAAAATAGGGTTGATGACCCTAATCACAGTTACATTAGCTTGTATCATTGCTGTATTATACGAATTTGATGTTGTAGGCTTTTCGCATGAATTTCTAATGGCTGTCCGTTGGATAGTTGCTACCGTTCTGGTTGTCAATGCGCTTTTTAAGAAAAATTTGACCACCTGGATTTTGACCTGTATGATTATCGGGATCTTCGTTGGGTTGGATTTTCCAAATCTGGCAATTTCCCTGCAACCTTTAAGTAAAGGATTTATCAAATTGGTCAAGACAATTGTTGGACCGATTCTCTTTGCTACCCTTGTTTATGGAATTGCAGGGCATTCCGATTTGAAGCAAGTGGGACGTATGGCATGGAAATCTATGCTGTATTTCTTCTGTGCTACAACATGCGCTATTTTTATCGGTTTAGGCGCTATTAATCTGACTCGGGCAGGCGTGGGGGTTGATGTTGCCCATATGCCGCATGAAGAACTTCCTGCTCCCAAAGAAAGCATGGATGAGCATATCCTTAAAACACTTCCTGACCATGTGCATCCCGTTTATAAATTTACTTCTTTTATACGTGACCTATTTCCGGAAAACATTGTAAAATCTGTTGCTGATAATCAGGTTTTGCAGATTGTAGTCTTTTCGGTTTTATTCGGTATCGGATTGGCGATGGTGGATGAAAAGAAGCGTAAACCTTTGGTAGATTTTACCGAGAGCATGTCTGAAGCGATGTTTAAATTTACAAACATCATTATGTATTTTGCCCCAATAGGGGTTGGTGCAGCTATGGCTTATACCGTAGGGCATCTTGGTGTCGACATCTTGAAGAATCTCTTCATGTTATTGGCTACGCTGTATTTCGCTTTGCTCTGCTTTTTATGTCTCGTACTTCTCCCTGTCGCACTTTACCTGAAAATCCCTGTCAAAAGGTTTATCAATGCAATTAAGGAACCTGTTTCGATTGCATTTGCGACAACGAGTTCAGATGCAGCGTTACCGAAAGCAATGAGTGCGATGGAAAAATTTGGTGTCCCACGTAAAATTGTGTCATTTGTCATTCCTACTGGATATAGCTTTAATCTGGATGGTACATCTCTTTACCTCTCATTAGCAGCAATTTTTGTGGCCCAGGCTGCAGGTATACATTTGTCATTTGGCCATCAACTGATGATTGCCTTTACATTGATGATCACATCAAAAGGCGTTGCCGCTGTTCCAAGAGCTTCATTAATTATTTTGATTGCTACAGCTGATCAGTTTGGATTGCCTACATTTGTTATAGCTGCAATTTTGGGTATTGATGAATTGATGGACATGGCCCGCACATCGGTAAATGTTGTGGGAAACTGTCTTGCAACGGTTGTTGTCGCTAAATGGGAAGGAGAGTTTGATGAAGAAGCTCCTTATCGTGAAGATACAGAAGAACTGGTCTAGAAAAGTATAGGGACTGGTAAAATAATTAGTCTACCACTAAAAAGGCAGTTTTAACCGAGGTTAAAACTGCCTTTTTTATTATTTTACTGTTCCCTCTACATAGTACCAGAGGTCACCTTGTTTTTTGAAGGTAGACTTTTCATGGTGAATCTGCACGTGCATCTGTGCATCCAGATAATGCGCTTCGAACTCGACGGTATGGAGCGTAGATTTAAGAATATTAAGCTGCATCCATTTGTTCTCCATTGCCCATTGTCCGATGGCCTGTTTATTTTGAAACCTCCTTGTCGAGGGATCAAATGTATGGTATAAAAAATCGATTTCCTTTTTTACAAAGGCACTATAACGTGCGCGCATTAACGCCTCTGCTGTACTGGCTTTGGCATGGAAACGATGTACTTGTCGGCAGCATTCACCATAGGTAATACCCGTGCCACAGGGGCATAAATCGGCTGATTCTATCACTTTTCTAAATTTTACCAGCCTTTAATCGCACCATTTTTGAAGACTTTTTTAGCAGTTGCTTCTACTTCCGGCGATTGATACGCCTGAATAAACTGTTGCACCTTCTCATCGTTTTTATTGTCTGCGCGGGCAACAATCAGATTCACATAAGGAGATTCTTTGTCTTCTGTAAACAAACCTTGTTTTTCTGGATCCAGTCCAGCTTGAGCGGCAAAACTATTGTTGATGATGGCAATGGTCACTTGCGGATCATCAAGAACGCGAGGCAGCTGCGGAGCTTCCATTTCGATGATTTTAATCTGTTTGGGGTTGCTCACGATATCGGTTACTTTAGGCTGTATACCTACATTTTCTTTTAGACCGATAATGCCTTCTCGTTGGAGAAGCAACAGTGAGCGTCCGCCATTGGTAGGATCATTAGGGATAGCTATAACGGCACCAGGCTGTAAAGCAGTGATCGTTTTTATTTTGTTTGAATAGGCAACAATGGGAAATACAAAGGTGTTTCCAACGATGGTTAATTTAGTGAAACCGCGTTGTTTCGATTGCTCCTGTAAGTAGGGCTGATGCTGGAATACGTTCACATCGATATCGCCCTGATTTAATGCCTCATTCGGTACCACATAGTCATTGAAAGCCACCAACTCAACATCCAGATTGAACTTTTCTTTCGCAACCTTCTTAGCCGTTTCTGCAAGCTCCTTTTCTGGTCCTGACACTACACCTACTTTAAGGATATTCTCTTTCTTTTCTTTGTTATTGCATGCCACAACCGTTAGGAGACTGAGGGCTAAGATTACAAATGCATAGTTCAATTTTTTCATATCATCCAATTTATGTTATCGATGGTTTACTTTTTTTGAGATGTAATCTCCTGTGTATTGCAACAGGAATACGATTAAAATTAATAAAATTAAAACAGAATTCATGATAAAAGTATCGTATCCGACATAACCATACTGATAACCAATCTGTCCCAGTCCACCAGCACCCACGGCGCCACCCATTGCGGAGTAGCCAACAAGTGTGATTAGCGTTATTGTTGCATTGTTTACCAGCGAGGGGAGAGCCTCAGGAAGCAAAACTTTAAAAATTACCTGTTTTGCGTTTGCGCCCATTGCTCTTGCGGCCTCAATCAGGCCGTTGGGAATTTCAAGTAGGCTATTTTCCACAAGTCGTGCAATAAAAGGCGCTGCGCCTATACTCAATGGAACCAATGCTGCGGACATCCCGATTGATGTTCCTACGATATGACGTGTAAACGGAATCATCCATACAATGAGTATGATAAATGGGATAGACCTAAAAATATTCACGAGCAAGGATACAAGCTGGTGCATACCTTTGTTTTCGAGCAACTGATGTTTTCGGGTTAAGAAAAGATATATTCCAAGGGGTAGCCCTAGCAAAAAACCAAAGAAGCCCGACAGAAAAGTCATGGCTAAGGTCTCTAAAGTACCTGATAACAGCAGTGTAAATACCTGATCAGACATAGCCTAAGATTTTTGTTTGTGCATGTTTTTCTTTTAAGAAAGATAGACTGTTTGTTATATTTTCTTGTTCTCCGGATAGTTCAGCCAATATAACCCCGAATTTCAGTTCACCAATATAGTCGATTTGTGCCGAAATAATATTTGTTTTGACGTCAAATTTTTGTTCCAAGTATGCTATAAAAGAGATGGACTCTTCATTTGAAGTGAGGTAGATTTCTACCAGTGGATTCCCCGTAGTTTTCAATCGTTCCTGGAAACTCAGCGGAATTTCAACTTCAAGTGAAGATTGAATAAAATTCTTGGTGGTTATTTCTTTTGGATTGGCAAATACTGCCTCTACCGGGCCCGTTTCGATCAGTCTTCCCTGGTCTAATACTGCAACCTGATCACAGACACTTTTTATAACATCCATTTCGTGTGTGATCAGCAATATTGTCAGGTCAAGTTGCTTATTGATTTTTTTTAGCAGCTTGAGGATGGATTTTGTTGTCGCTGGATCTAGCGCACTTGTGGCTTCGTCGCAAAGAAGGATATAAGGGTCGTTGGCTAAAGCTCTTGCAATGGCAACGCGCTGCTTTTGACCGCCTGAAAGATTTGCAGGATAGCCTTCGGCCTTGTCTTCCAATCCTACCAAGCGCAATAGTTCCAGCACTTTTTGACGGATAAATTCTTTTGATTTTCCCTCCAGTTCAAGTGGAAAAGATATGTTTTCGTATACCGTTCTTGAGGATAAGAGATTGAAATGCTGAAAAATCATTCCAATTTTTCTCCTTTTCAGCATAAGACTACTGGCCGACAGCGACATCAAGTCTTCGTTTTCTATCATTACTTGACCACAATCTGGTCTTTCCAGCAGGTTGACGCAGCGGATTAATGTACTTTTTCCTGCCCCAGAGGCACCTATAACGCCGAAAATTTCCCCTTTGCCAATAGACAGGGAGACATCTTTTAAGGCATCAATACGCGCGGCTTTTACTTCAAACGATTTGGATATGTTGTTTAGTTGAATCATTGACTCTGTCAGGAGTTAAATGTTTTATTTGGACAAATGTATGATGATGCCATAAATGTACACAAATGCCACGGATAAAAAAGAACTCATTACATCCTTTTCTTATGCCGTTTTGTAGGCCGAAATCACCTGCTTTGCCGAGCCGAGTCCATCAATGCCGTATTCGATAATATCACCATCTTGAAGGAATCTTTGCGGCGATTTTCCCATTCCAGATCCTGCAGGCGATCCCGTAGAAATAATATCACCTGGAAGTAAGCTCATAAATTGACTTAAATAGGAAATCAACTTGGGAATGCGATAGATAAAATCGCTTGTATTGCCATCTTGCATAAGCTCACCATTGAGCTTAAGCCATATTCTTAAATGATCAACATCTTTTATTTCGTCTTTGGTCGCTATAAACGGACCAATAGGTGCGAAGGTGTCACATCCTTTACCTTTATCCCAGGTTCCGCCGCGTTCGATTTGAAACTCACGCTCTGTAACATCGTTGTGCAGCACGTAGCCAAATACATGATCCAGTGCCTCTTCTTCCGTCACATAGGAAGCCTTTTTTCCTATAACAATGGCAAGTTCAGTTTCCCAATCTGATTTCACAGAGGACTTCGGAAGGGTAATTCCATCAAAAGGTCCGTTGAAAGCAGATACGGATTTCATAAAGACAATAGGTTCTGAAGCTTGCTCCAATTTCGTTTCTTTCACGTGATCATCAAAATTAAGTCCCACGCACAGAATTTTGGAAGGGGCTTCTAATGGTGTTCCGATACGCTCGTCATCAGCTATCTCCTTAAGCTTGTCGCTATTCTCAATGACATAGGTTTGTAGTCTTTCCAAATTCGAGACATCCGCAAAGAAATCGCGGTTATATTGGAAATTTCCTACTGAAACATCATATCTCTTTTCGTTTAAAATGACTCCCGCCTTTTCGGAGCCCTTTGCGCCATATCTAAAAATCTTCATAAGCCGCAAATATACGGATTTTGTCCCAAAAAGGGCCCAAAGTAACAACGATTAACCATTAATCGATATGTAAATTGTCTATACAATTATTATCCAAAAGCGGATATTTAAACGGAAATTTCTCCTGAACAATCTTTTTGTTACTTACCCATGTGCCATCGAGTACCATTTCCTGTCCTTTTTTTCCCAGCATCCACCTGATCAAAAATGACGGTATAGGAAGCTTTAGGTACAAAGGGCCATAAGTACGCCGGGCGATTCTTTTGGTAAATTCGGCAAGGGGAAGCGGTTCAGATGAGCAGGCATTGTAAATGCCTGCGAGGTTATTATTTTGTATGCCAAATAACAACATACGACAGAGATCATCCATATGGATCCAACTGAGCATCTGCTTGCCCGAACCCAATATTGGAATTGAACGAAAGGGTAGGAAGCGGCCGATCTCCTTTAACAATCCCTGGTCCTTGCTGATCACAACTCCAAAGCGGAATACAACAAGCCTTTTTCCCAACGTTTCAATAGGCTTAACACTGCCTTCCCAAAGGTTGCAAACCCAGGATAGAAAATTGCCCCCTTGGGGGTCTCCTTCTATAAAAGGCCTTTTCTGGTAAGGGTCGTCCGTTCCATACCAACCAATAGCGGAAGCTGATAGGACAGCTTTAACACGATTTGGTAGCTTTTTTAAACTTTGGTAAAGCAACTGCCCACTTTCTACACGGCTGGCAATAATTTCTTGCTGATACGCTTTTGTCCAGCGCTTGGCGTTAAGGTTTGCGCCTGCCAGATTGATGATATAGTCAGCTTCTTGAATTGATTTGACATCTACCTCCTGTTTTTTGGGATCCCAATGTACATACTTAACCTTGGCTTGCGCAGGATACGACTTGGGATTTCTGGTAAAAATAATCACATCATAGTGATTGGCAACCAATAGCTTTGTCAAATGGAGACCAATAGCTCCAGTACCACCCGTAATAACCACTTTCTCCATGAATCGAACGTTGATTTTAATAAATTAATTTGATCATTTCACTCCTCCCTTTACTACTGATACTAAATATACTGTTTTGGTTTATAAAAATCATGAATTGACGTGTAATCATCAAAAAAAGGTTTATTTCTTTACGAGATAAACCTTTATAAAACAGTTGTAAGTGTTACTAAAACGATGCAATATGTTAAGGAGTCTGAATCGTGCTGCCGCATAAAATACTAGTTGGATGTCAGAACCTTTTGAAAACTTGTACCACCCCATTGGAACTCTTCCTGCTTTTTTGTGATTTTAAAATTTGGATTTTTTGCATTTTCGTCCAAAGCTTCCCCTTCTTCGATGTACTTATAGATAATCTGATTGTTTTTGCCATGTTCGGAAGGAAATAGCATCTTTTCATCGTAATAATAAATACCCGCATCAGCGACCGAATACCGACTCGGTAGATCGATAAGTTGCTTTCCTGTCCAGGCCATATAGTAATATTCCGATGGTATGCCGCAGGCTTCACCCAAGAACTCCATACGCAGAATTTGCTTGACGTTTTGCAGACCCATTGCCGGAAGCAATTTACTTTGAGCGAAGGTTTGCCCAGAGTAAGTGAAAGGATAGGTATGTTCTGCTAGAAAGTCTCCATTTGCATCGAGAATTTTGACACCTGTTGAGAAATGATTCTGTTCGTCGCTAATTTCGGTTAAACGTTCAAAACCGTATATGTATTGCGAGCCATCTGAGGCACTTTGTTTTCCAAGCGCCAAGAGCCCCAGCCAAATAAAGCCAGTTTTTTTGATGCCATCTTTAGTATAGGTTATTTCATGCCAAGGGGCATAAAAATTTTTTATGGTATTTCCTTTAAATGGTGGGCTAGTGATCGTAACGACATTTCCTACAGATAGCGAATCTACCATGGCAGCTTTAAGATTAGGTTGCTTGCGTACGTAAGCTTTTGCCACAAAGACGGTGGCCTGCTGACCAGCCCGAACATTCCATAAGTTGAAGTTATCGTCGAATTTTAAATTTTCCTGCGCTTCTGTGTAAAGTGGCTCTACAAATAGTATAACTAAACAGTATCCAATTAATTTTCTCATATTTCACCGTTCTTTATTGCAAAAATAGACCAATTGGTCCTAAACTTGATCACTGGTTTCAGGTATTTTTTAGCAGTCGTAGGACCAATTTTTATCTATTCCACAACTTCAGCTATGCTATCGTTCTATTAACTCTTCTCAAACTTTTATACTACCCAAGTGCAAACTATCTGTATTACCTTCGCCATAGCTTTCTAAAAAGAAGATAAACATTTCATAGGTCACTTCGTTTTTATTTTTCTTGATCTTAATGTTTTGTTTTCCAGAAGATAAGGTGCTCTCTAAGTCATTGGTTAACATCTGAAAGGGCACTCCTTCATCTGCCGCACTATACAAAACTAAGAAGGAGTTGTAGTGCTGGGTTTTAAATTTTTCTTCCAGATAAGTGTCATATTCCCAAGTAACTTCAAGCACTTGATTTTCCAGATCATATTCGATGCTATAAGAACTGATGGGATTTGGACTTCCTTTCGCGATCATAAACTTCTGCCAGTCAATCGCAAAGCCATCATCTTGGCGAATAAGAGCTTCTTTCAAATTATACGACATCGCGGCGTCGTATGGCCTTTTAGGAGCGCTATATGTCTTATACCCCAATTTGATGATCGGATTGAGCATAATGATATGTGATCTCACCATTTTGAAACGTGTTCTATAAAGCAACTGACCAGCACTGGGCTTTCGCTTTTTTACGCGAGGAAGAGAGCGTACATAATTTCCTGCTTTAGTCAAAACAAATACAACAGAACCTGCCTTTCCGGAGACCGTTCCATTAACGCCATTTTTAATGATTGCCATAATTGCTTATAAGGTTATAAACATTTAAGATAAGCATTAAAGCTGGAATAACCTAATCCCAATCTATCCCAATAGACACTATTAATTCATTTTTTAGCCAATGATCAGTCACTACTTAGTCACTGCTGGCTGAATAATGACTGAGTAATCACTGGACGAGCACTGAACAAGCACTGTCTAAACGGCAAATTTGGCTACAAGTTGATGATGTTTTGCTGGCGTTAGATATTAACGGATTAAAAGTTCGGATGAACTATATCTTTGTAACAAAAATCTTGTCAAGTCATAGCTGATAGTTGTGTAGCTGCTTTGTTGATAAAAATGAATTCACTTTTTTATAAATAAACTACTAAGTATATAGATATTATTGTAAATAGTTTTATATTTGGGTAGTCGTTAACGATTGGCGTTGGCAACGATTACAAAATTATCTCATTAAATATTTTACAAGTATGAAAAACGACTACTTTTTCTATCGAGAGAGCAACCAAAAATGCTTCATTGCATCTAATTTTTATCTATTTATTTGTCGAATGCGCATGTGCTGAAAAGCACGACCTTCCTGCTGCTTATTGTCCAATAAGCATTCCATCTTATTTATAACAAGAGTACCAATGGCGTTGGCACTTGTTTGCATTTTCACATTAAATAGAATTTACGATGAAAAAACACAGAGTACTTTGGTATTCTCTTTTAGTTGTGCTTTTTCTGTACGCATTTGGAAGTGTACAGGCACAAGAACCCAAACCAATTATTAATGCATCGTTAATCGGTAAAGTTATCGATGCGAAAACCCATGAACCTCTTACGGGCGTTACGGTACAATTGGAAGCTGTAACACATCGTGTACAAACGGATAACCGAGGTAATTTCCAGTTTGTGACAGGACAGAAGCTCCCTTTTACGTTAATCGTCAGTTTTGTAGGCTATGAGAAAAAACAGGTAGTTGTCAATTCTTCACCGACTGTAATAGCGCTATCGCCCGTCTCAACAGACTTAGATGAGGTTGTGGTTGTAGGGTACGGAACCCAGAAACGTCGTGATCTCACCGGGGCTGTGGCGACCTTGCCTGAGAAGCTTCTCAGACAGCCCGTATCCTCGCTTGATCAGGCATTGAAGGGAGGAATTTCGGGCGTTCAGGTTACACAAACTTCGGGACAACCCGGCGGAGGTGTGAGTGTTCGCATTCGTGGCGGAGCATCCATCCAGGGGGGAAATGAACCCCTCTATGTTATTGACGGATTTCCAATATACAATCAAACAGAAAGTACAGGAATAGGGAGCGGCACACCAGTAAACCCATTAGCAAGCCTCAGCCCAACAGATATTGAAAGTATTGAAGTGTTAAAAGATGCTGCTGCAACTGCAATCTATGGATCCAGAGGTGCCAATGGGGTGATTTTGGTAACAACAAAAAAAGGTAGAGCAGGACAGGTACAATTAAACTATGAGGGGAGTTTTGGAGCACAAAACGTATTAAAACAAATCGAGGTACTGAATGCTCACGATTTTGCAATCTTAAGAAATGAGGCCTTGTACGATGCAAATCCCAACCTCGGAGCTTTTCAATACAGCAGTCAAACTGAAATCGATCAGCTAGGTGCTGGTACAAATTGGCAAAAAGAGGCTTTTCAAACTGGAAAGATTTATAATCAGCAGTTTTCTTTATTGGGTGGAGCTGAAAAGGTGAAATACTATTTAGGCGCAAATTATTTTGATCAGCAGGGTGTCATTGTCAACACGAATTTCAAGCGTGTAGGATTTAGATCAAATATCGACGCAAATCCTTTCGACCGGTTACAGGTTGGTGCAAATTTATCCATCAACAAAACTTATGCGCAAATAGCGCCGACAGGAATTGTCAATGCTTTGCTTATGATGCCTTCGACGGCAACTGTGTATGATGCCAACGGTGCCTATACATTACGAAATCCTTTTGAAAACATCTTTGCCAACCCAATAGCTACCTTGAAAGAAACGACAAATTCATCCAATGGACTACGGATACTGGGAACTTCTTTTGGACAATATCGTATTTTAAATGGTCTACAAGCGAAGGTATTGGTTGGCGTTGACCTAAATGGCCGAAATGATAAGTTTTATTTGCCATCCTATATCTATGAGGGGGCAGGTTCAAAGGGGAAAGCAAGCTTAGGGAATTGGGATGGAACCTCATGGCTGAATGAAAACACATTAAACTATTCGGCGAACACAGGAAAACATACGTTCAATGCTTTACTTGGATTTACTCAGCAAGAATCCAAAAATGCGATCTTCAACGCTGGAGCGGAAAATTTTGTGACCGACGACTTACTGTTCAATAACCTGCAGAGTGGATCCACCATTGTACGTCCTTCTTCTGACAACTACGCATGGGTATTGCACTCTTATCTTGCCAGGGTAAATTACAATTACGCAAATAAATATTATGTTTCGGCAAGTCTCCGTCGTGATGGTAGTTCCCGCTTTGGGGCAGACAACAAATGGGGAAATTTTCCGTCGATAGCACTTTCTTGGCGCGCTGGCAATGAGTCTTTTTTTAAGGAAGCATTTCCTGGAGTAGATGATTTTAAGATTCGTACGAGTTTTGGAACCACGGGTAATCAGGAAATCGGGCAATATCAATCATTATCTACCTTATATAGCCTAAATTATCTGTTTGGAAACAACGTGGTCACTGGTTTTGCCCCGCAACGTATTCCCAACAAAAACCTCGGTTGGGAAAGCACTGTACAATATGATGGCGGGTTTGATATCAGTTTACTTAACAACCGTCTTCAATTTACAGTTGATTATTATTATAAAAAGACAAAGGATCTCCTGCTTAATGTGGAAATACCTTGGACCTCCGGTTATGCCTCTTCCCTTCAGAATTTTGGGTCTGTATCAAATAAAGGATTTGAATGGGGGTTGAAATCGAGGAACATCGAGGGATTGTTCAGCTGGAGCACAGATGTAAACTTTTCCCTAAATCGCAACACCGTACTGAAGATTGGTGACGGCGCCAGTTCTTATATTTCTGGAAATTATAGCATTAAAGCTGGAGAGCCTTTAGGCACCTTCTATGGCAATGTTACCGATGGTATTCTGCAGTCGGGAGAGGAGGGTACTAAAGGTAAGTTTACAGGGAATGCGAGTCCTAAAGCGGGTGACCGTCTTTACAAAGATATCGATGGTGACGGACAATTTACGACTGCAAATGATAGAACGATTCTAGGTAATGCACAGCCGGATTTTATTTTCGGATTGACCAATAGTATGTCCTATAAGGGTTTTGATCTTTCGTTTCTCATCCAAGGCACTGTCGGGAATGATCTTCTGAATATTAATAGGCAGAATTTGGAGATGTTTACCGGTCAACAGAATGCATCAATTGATGCATTGGAGCGCTGGACTCCCTCAAACCCGAGTCATTCTTATCCCCGGGCGAAGTTAGATCCAGCTCCTGTATTTTCGGACCAGTTTGTAGAAAGCGGTTCTTTTGTTCGGCTAAAATCATTGCATTTTGGGTACAGTTTTCCTAAAGAGTGGCTTCAGGACGCTAAAATAAAGGGACTCAATCTCTATCTAACAGCTCAAAATCTTTTAACCTGGACCAAATATAAAGGTTTTGATCCGGAGGTTACCTCAGGGAGCAATGTACAGATAGGTACCGATCTGGGCATTTACCCTGCATCTAGGTCTTTTTCTGCTGGAGTTTCATTGACCTTTTAATAGATCTCTAAATAGAAATAGTGAGAAGTCCTGAGTTTAGCTCATTATCAATAAAAAGCAATTTATCAAATGAAAAAAATACATGTTTTACCCACTGTCATTCTGATTCTTCTAACGGCAATTTCCTGCTCGAAATTGGAGGAGGATCCCGCAAGTGCTTTGGTTTCGGAGCAATATTATCTTAATCAGGATCAAGCCATAGCTGCAGTGACAGGAACTTACAGAAAGTTATATGAAACTGGACAGTCTTTGTACAACAGCTTGCTCCAGATTGGTGTTGAAATGGCCACAGATGATTATGAAGCAGGGCCGAGGGCTAGAAATGCACATGTTAGAGCGCTGAGCAATCTAACCCATGATGCATCCAATGACCGTATGGAACAGCTCTGGAAGCAGAGCTACGATGCGATCAATGCTTCAAATGTCAATATTGCTAAAATAAGTGTGCTGTCTGCAAGTCAGATCGATCCAACTCTCCAACAGCGTCTGATCAACGAAGCGAAATTTTTGAGGGCACTCCACTACTTTAATTTAGTGCGTTGGTTTGGACCAGTTCCACTGGTAACGAGCCCAGTAGAGTCTTTATCTCCTCAAGAACTCTATGTGGCCAAAGCGACGGAGGATGCGGTGTATGGATTGATAATAGCAGATTTAAAATCTGCTTCGGCGCTGCCTAACTATAAGTCTTATTCGGAATCAGATAAAGGACGCGCCACTGCTGGAGCAGCCAAAAGTCTTTTGGCTAAAGTCTATCTGACGCGAGGGGATTGGGCCAATGCAAAATTATTAGCGAAGGAAGTTATCGATAAAGAAGGTTATGCGCTTTTCCAAGATTTTGCCGATGTCTTTAATACTGGGGAGAAAAATGGCATTGAACATATATTTTCAGCTCAATTTAAAGGCAATAGTGGCTATCAGGGGAATTCATTGGCCAGTAGATCTGCGCCAGCCGATATTCCTGGCATAAATGGGGATTATGCAGATGCGCTTCATAGCGAAGGAGGATTATATAAAAGCTTTGCTACACGTGACAAACGTCTTTCTGTGACCTTTACAACGGGAATGGTGTCACCAATAGATGGTAAATACTATGCCTTAAACAAACCGCAATTCAGTAAATATTATGATGAAACGGTTGTAGGAAATCAGGGGCAGTCTTCCAAAAATACGCCGATCATCCGTTATGCGGAGGTATTGTTAACTTTTGCAGAGGCCGAAAACGAGTTGAACGGGCCGACTTTAGAAGCGCGTAATGCGATTAATGCGGTACATCGTCGTGCAGGAATAGACGAAGTATCCGTTACGGAAACGAAGGATGCTTTTAGAGAATTGGTTTTTGAGGAGCGCAGAAAGGAGCTTGTTTACGAATATCAACGGTGGTTTGATCTGGTTCGCAGGGGAGCTACCTATTATGTTGCTAAGCTGAAAGCTGCAGGCAAGAAGAATGCATCGGCTCGCCATATTCATTTTCCGACGCCACAACGGGAACTGAATCTCAATCCTAATCTCTCGCAGCACCCCGATTGGATCAATCGATAAGGTATTAATCAAATTTTAAGTAGATGAAAACGACATATTTATTAGTAGCACTTTGCCTAACCATTTTACCAAGGATAAGCTGGGGACAGGACAATCGACCGAATATTGTATTGATTTTGGTAGATGATCTGGGTTTTTCGGATATAGAGCCCTATGGAGGAACGGACCTGCAGACCCCCAATTTGACTGCCTTGGCTAAAGAAGGAACGAGATTTCAGGAATTTTATAACAATTCCATTTGTGCCCCTACGCGTGCTTCTTTATTGACGGGACAGTATGCGCATCGCGCAGGTGTAGGTTATTTTAATGTGAATCTTGGGCTGCCTGCCTATCAGGGTTTTTTAAATCGGGAGTCACGGACGCTGGCTGAGGTTTTGAAACAGGCCGGCTACTCCACTATTATATCGGGAAAATGGCATTTGGGTGATGATTACGATCAGTGGCCGGCACAGCGCGGGTTTGAGCGGTCTTTCAATTTTGTTGGCGGGGCGTCCAATTTTTATGAAGTAAATGGACCGGAGCAGGCAACAGTACCGCTCATCCGGAATAATAAACCCTTTTATTTGCCAAAGGGACGTTATTTGACAGATGAGATCACGGATCAAGCCATTGGTTTTCTGAAAGAACAGCAGAAAGATAAAAAGCCTTTTTTCCTGTATTTGGCATTCAATGCCCCACATTGGCCCCTGCAGGCACCGGAAGAAGAAACTCAAAAGTATAAAGGAGTCTATCGTGGGGGATGGGATAGCCTGCGTACGCAACGTTATGAAAATGCGCAGCAGAAAGGTGTGTTTCCTATCGGGCAGGCCATTGCCAAAAAAGACACTGCGCTACAGCGCTGGGATAAATTGACCTATGATGAGCAGCAGTATTGGCAACGTCGCCAACAGGTCTTTGCCGGTATGATCGATCGAATGGATCAGAGCATCGGCCGCATAAGAAAAACGTTAAAAGAGCTAAAAAAAGATAAGAATACACTAATCATTTTTTTGTCGGATAACGGTGCCCAGGGCGGGGATCGTACACGCGTGTATACGGCAAGGAATACAGAGACTGTCGGATTACCAGGTTCCTATGATGTGCAAAACAGCAATTGGTCCCAAACCGGAAACTCACCTTTGAGAAGTTACAAAGATAATCCGTATGAAGGTGGCATTGGTGCCCCCTTCATTGTGTGGTACCCAAAAGAGGTGCGGAAAAACGTGATTAAGAAGGGTGGAGGCCATCTTATTGATATCGCTCCCACCTTGTATGACTTTGCAGGTGCGACCTATCCCGAACATGTCGGCGACACGGCGATAAATACACTTCCGGGGTTGAGTTTGAGACCGCTATTGCGTTCAGATAGCAATCAGGTCGATCGGCATGTTCCGCTATTTTGGGAACGTGCAGGCAATCGTGCCGTGCGATATGGTAAATGGAAATTAGTTTCTTTATTTAAGGATGGTAACAAACCCGAATTATACAATATCGATGAAGACCGAAGCGAAAACAACAATCTTGCTAGCCGTTATCCAGCTATCGTGAAAGATCTCGAAGCAAGGTATAAAGCCTGGGCTGAAGAGAATTCCGTTGTGGATTACAAGCGTTTAAAAACAAACAATCAATTTCGATAGGACTATAAATGAAGAACATGAAAAAGATAATTTTGACATTATACCTTGTGGTTGCTACACTGTTAGGTTATGCACAACAAAGAAAGCCAAATATCATTTTGATTTTGGCCGATGATTTAGGCTATTCCGATATTGGAGCATACGGTTCGGAAATTTCTACACCCAATTTGGATCGTTTAGCCAATGAAGGGCTAAAGCTGACGCAATTTTATAACAATTCGATATGTGCGCCGACAAGGGCCTCCCTAATCACAGGGCAATATCAACACAAAGCTGGCGTTGGGTATTTTTCCAACGATCTCGGACTGCCTGCCTATCAGGGTTATATTAATTCGGAATCACTGACCATTGCCGAAGTCCTCCGGTTGAATGGTTATATCACGGCAACCTCGGGTAAATGGCACGTGTCTGGAAAAGGGAAAAGTTTGCCCTGGGAGCGCGGTTTTGATTTGGTATTTCCAAGAGTGGAAAAAAATGCAGATTCAGGCGCGCCGACTTTTCATGAACAAACCGATTCTGAAGGCTATCCCTTGGAAGGTTCATTTTCGACAGAGGTAATCAATCGTCAAGCTGAGGCGTTTTTGGATCAAATCAAAACGCAGGATAAACCTTTTTTTCTCTATTTGGCACATACAGCCCCACATTGGCCATTAGTAGCGTTGCCGCAAGATATCGCCAAATATAAAGGCCGGTATGACAGTGGGTGGGAGGTGATACGTCAAGAGCGCTTTGAACGCCAGAAACAATTAGGACTGGTATCCCAAGCGACCCAACCATCGCTTGTTGATGCGGATATTTACGATTGGTCACGATTATCATTTGATCAAAAAAAGCTGTGGGCAAAAAAAATGGAAGTGTTTGCGGCTATGGTCGACAGATTGGATCAGACTATAGGAAAATTGTTAGATAAGCTAAAAGACAACGGACAATTGGACAATACACTGATTGTTTTCTTGTCAGACAACGGTGCGCCGGCCGAAGATCTTGTTCGCTGGTATCATGGCGCCCGGATAAATAAAGGACCGGTTGGGACACTGGGTTCTTATGAATCGCAGAGTAAAAATTGGTCATATGCCTCCAATACACCTTTTAAAGCATTTAAAGATTATACCTATGAAGGTGGGATTAATACCCCATTTATAGCTTGGTTTCCTGGTAAAATCGCGAAAGGCGTCAAGCAGGGCACTGGTCACGTCATTGATCTGGCACCAACTTTTTACGATTTGGTTGGTGCGGTATATCCAAAAGAATACGAGGGGCATAAGGCGAATGCTTTACCAGGAAAGAGTTTGCTTCAGGTTTTGTTCCAAAATCAAGATACCGTTCGGCGACAAGAAGGTTTATTTTGGGAGCGCGCTGGTAATCGAGCTGCACGTATTGGAAAATGGAAACTTGTATCGAGCTGGCCGTCCTATAAATGGGAACTTTATGATCTTGCGCAGGATCCTACTGAACGGAACGATGTTGCCGGACAGCATCACGACGTCGTGTCTCATTTGTCTACTGCTTATTTCCAGTGGGCGAAAGAAAACGGTGTTGTGGATTTTGCAGAATTGGAAGCTAAGGAACCCAAAAGTATGAAGGATTTTAGGGAAAGTAAAGTGCAGGAAATCCCGGTGCCGCGCAATTTCTAACTGCTTAAATGTAAAAAAGCTTTCTGATTTATCAGAAAGCTTTTTTTGTCTTTTGCGGAGAGGGCGGGATTCGAACCCGCGGTACCGTTTCCAGTACGACAGTTTAGCAAACTGTTCCTTTCGGCCACTCAGGCACCTCTCCTCGTTTTGACATTGCAAACATAAAGCAATTATTTGATTCTGCAAAGTCTAAATAATAAAAAAAATGCAAAAAAAATGTAACGTTGCAATAAGCGTTTGACAGTCAATTTGTTGTTTGGCAATTAAAATTATATTGTTTTTTTGCTTAAATCGTAATCCACCCGAACATGATAGATACTTTTGAGCATCGCCTTAAAAATAACCGCAGATTCGGTGATATCTTTTAAGGTAATGTTACTATTGTTGAACTGTCCACGCATCAATTTGTGTTCAATAATCTTATCCACAAGATTATTGATGGACTCTTCGGATGGCTCTTTTAATGCGCGGGACGCAGCTTCAACGGAGTCTGCCATCATGAGCACTGCTGTTTCCTTTGAAAAAGGAATGGGGCCTGGATAGGTAAATAACGACTCGTCCACCAATTTATCCGGATTGTTCTTCACGAAAAGGTTATAGAAATAATCTACACGGGTAGTGCCATGGTGCGTGCGGATAAAATCAAGGATAACGTCTGGCAATTGATGTTTTTTAGCAATATCGACACCCTTTATGACGTGCGAAATAATAATCTGTGCGCTTTGTTCAGGGGATAGCTCGTCGTGAGGATTCTTTTCTGTCTTTTGATTCTCGATGAAAAATTGAGGGTTAGTCAATTTGCCGATATCATGATAGAGTGCTCCGGCACGTACCAGTAGTGGATTTCCACCAATTTTATAAATTGCCGCTTCCGCAAGATTAGCTACCTGTAAGGAATGCTGAAAGGTCCCCGGGGCTTTGAAAGAAAGTTCTCTTAGCAATTTGGAATTACTGTTAGTAAGCTCCATGAGGGTAAGGTCAGACACGATACCAAACAATTTTTCAAAGGCATAAATCATGGGGTAGGCAAGGAGCGTAATCAATACGCTGACGAAGAATGGAAGGAGGTCGGACCAATAGATCGTGTCAATGGAACCATTTCTGGTCACCACCAATCCAATATAGGCAATCCAGTAGGTTCCCAGAATGATTGCCGATGAAATAAACAATTGCTCTCTTTTAACCAATGTTTTGATACTGTAGATCGCAACTATACCCGCCATAAATTGTAGAAAAACAAATTCAAAGCTATTTGGGACGAATAATCCTGCTAATAGCACCATCAATAGATGGATATTGAGCGCCACACGTGTGTCAAATAAAATACGAATGATAATGGGGACCGCACAAAACGGTATATAGTAAAGGTTGGGTATTTTGATTTTAATGGCCCAGGATAAAACGGCAAGCATACCGATGATGACGATCATGATAATGACGAGCAATCTGTTGTTAAAATAGATGTCTTTTCGAAACAGAAAAAGGAACACCATCAAAATAGAAAGCGCCAGTGAAATGATCAAAAATTGACCTAAAGTCACATAATTTTGGTTGCCACTGATCTTGCCTTCGTCTTCGTATACCTTACGTAACGATTCAAGCTTTTGGTAGGTTTCATTGGAAATTATTTTATCTTTTTCGGCTATCAGTTCCCCTTTTTGGACAACGCCACGCGTAGCTGAAATGTTGGCAATCGCGTTTTGTTCCAAGGCCTCTGTCTGCTGATCATTATAAATGTAGTTAATGGTAATATAGTTTTTTAGTGTCTCCACCAGCCAGCTCTTTTGTTTTATTTTGGTCAGTTTGGGCATAATGTCGTCCATATAACTGTAGGAGCTCTCGATCGTATAGCAGTCGGCCGTATTTTTTTGGCTGGCGACTTTGTCTTGAATGAGCGTAAAATTATAATGCTTAGAGGCTGGGGATTTGTCGTTACTACGGTTTTGAAATCTATTGTTCAACGATAGGATACCTTTGCTATAGAGATGATTGAGGATGGCGTTTCCGGCATTTCTATAATCCGCTATATTTTCATGTGTCGTATCTAATTTGCTGCTCTGCCACTTTTCGGCCAGATCGGTGTTGAATTGATCAATTTGCTCTTTGCTGGTGGTTGTATTGGCATTGTAGATAGGCTGAATGGTATTTAAGATACTTTTCTTGTCCGCATTCAATTCTTCTTGCGTTTTTAATATGGCAAAATTGTAGGGCGATATTAGATTTTCGTGATTCCATACTTTACCTTTTTGAAATTCATAGCGGAAACGGGGTTGTTTGGGAAGAAATATACAGATCAAAAAGATGGTAATAAGTATTAATCCAATTTTGCGGACAAGGTTTTCCGTTGTATTTAATTCTCTTCTGTATTTTATTTTTAGTCTTCCCACTGCGAGCTTTATTTTTATATGCTGTAAATATACAAATGTAGTTATAATTTATTTTCTGCAGCTTCTGCCAATTTTCGTTTATGGGCATTAAATAGGGTAAAGGCTGTGATGAACAAAAAATACTTGTTATCTTTGCAGAAAAAATACAACATGTCAACAAAATCACATCTCATTGCACCATCCGTTCTTGCTGCAGACTTTGCAAAATTATACGATGATATCATCACGGTAAACAACAGCGACGCAGATTGGTTTCATATTGATATTATGGACGGCGTTTTCGTTCCTAATATCTCTTTTGGATTTCCAGTTATGCAGGCTATTGCAAAACATGCAACTAAACCGTTGGATGTACATTTGATGATTGTTGATCCAGATCGTTATTTGCAAGTATGTAAAGATTCAGGCGCAGCAATTATTACTGTGCATTACGAGGCCTGTACGCATTTGCATCGTACACTGGCTGCTATTAAAGAGTTGGGGTGTAAAGCTGGGGTTGCATTGAATCCACACACTCCGGTGGCTCTTCTGAAAGATGTGCTAGCGGATTTAGACTTGGTTTGCATCATGTCGGTCAATCCGGGATTTGGTGGTCAAAAATTCATTAATAACACCTATGCCAAGGTTCAGGAGTTACGAGCGATGGCTGCGGGTGTGAACGATGGCCTGTTGATTGAAATCGACGGGGGAGTAACGACTGCGAATGCAGCACAGCTATTGAAAGCTGGGGCAGATGTGCTGGTGGCCGGTTCATTTGTGTTTAATGCCACAGATCCTTTGGAAACTGTCAAAGCGCTGAAAGATATTGATATACATGTAGAAACGATATAAAAAGAATAGGTGGTTTAGTCAAATAAATCACCTATTTTTTTTGAACGTCAGGCAGTAGAAATAGCGGATAGGAAAAAAACGGGCATGATTGCGCAAATGCTGTTTAGAACAATTCCAAATTGATTTAAATAGATGTAACGCATGCGTTTAAAGCTGTATTTTCACTATTTTTGTATTTAGTCATAGGAGTTGATTTACGACAAATAAGTTAACTTCAAACATGAAGTGGAAGGGCTAAATTGTGATTTGTTCGGGAAACCGATAGATGGCTTATTAGCTTAATTATATTACAGTCAAGGTGGTTTAGCAAGACATCGTGTCTTTTTGGCTACCCTTAAAATAGAAAGATAGATATCTATGAGTATTTACAACGATTACGTACAAGAGGTTGTAGAACGAGAAGGCCAGGGTTTACATCCTAAGCCAATTGATGGAGCAGAATTACTAAGTGAAGTAATTGCTCAGATTAAGGATTTAAACAACGATAATAGAGCAGATTCTTTACGATTGTTTATTTATAATACACTGCCGGGCACTACCCCTGCTGCTGGCGTTAAAGCTCAATTTTTGAAGGAAATTATTTTAGGCGAATCTGTTGTTGCTGAAATTACACCTGACTTTGCTTTTGAGCTATTGTCTCATATGAAGGGTGGGCCTTCTATTGCGGTGTTATTAGATTTAGCTTTGGGTGACGATGTAGTGATTGCAAAGCAAGCTGCAGAAGTGCTTAAAACACAAGTTTTCTTATATGATGCTGATACAGCTCGTTTGAAAGATGCTTATCAGCAAGGTAACGAAGTCGCTAAAGATATTTTGGAAAGCTATGCAAAAGCGGAGTTTTTCACGAAGCTACCTGAGGTGCCGGAAGAAATTGAAGTGGTTACTTTTATTGCGGGTGAGGGTGATATTTCAACAGATTTATTATCCCCGGGAAATCAGGCGCACTCACGTTCGGATCGTGAATTACATGGTAAATGTATGATCACACCTGAAGCGCAGCAGCACATTCGTGAATTGCAGGCGCAACATCCAGGTAAAAGTGTTATGCTGATTGCTGAGAAAGGAACAATGGGTGTAGGTTCCTCTCGTATGTCGGGAGTAAATAATGTGGCACTTTGGACCGGTAAACAAGCAAGTCCTTATGTTCCTTTTGTCAATATTGCGCCGATTGTAGGTGGTACGAATGGTATTTCGCCAATTTTCTTGACAACGGTAGATGTGACCGGTGGTATTGGTATCGACTTGAAAAACTGGGTGAAGAAAGTGGATGAGCAGGGTAATGTTGTGCGTAACGAGAAAAACGAACCCATTCTTGAAGAAGCTTACTCTGTTGCGACAGGCACTGTTTTAACCATTAATACAAAGACGAAGAAATTATATCATGGCGAGCGTGAGCTGATCGATATTTCGAAAGCTTTGACTCCACAGAAAATGGAATTTATTAAAGCCGGTGGCTCTTATGCGATTGTTTTTGGTAAAAAGATCCAAACATTTGCTGCAGAGACCTTGGGCATTCAAGCGCCTACCGTATTTGCTCCTTCAAAAGAGATTACTATTGAAGGGCAAGGCTTGACAGCAGTAGAGAAAATCTTCAACAAAAATGCGGTCGGTGTTACACCTGGTAA
Source organism: Sphingobacterium sp. UBA3549 (assembly GCF_002376635.1). Classification (NCBI taxonomy): domain Bacteria; kingdom Pseudomonadati; phylum Bacteroidota; class Sphingobacteriia; order Sphingobacteriales; family Sphingobacteriaceae; genus Sphingobacterium; species Sphingobacterium sp. UBA3549. Next base: position 214,212 of record NZ_DFOE01000024.1, read on the forward strand.
GGTCTTACACGCAGGTTCTGATGTTCGTGTTAAAGTAAACATTGTTGGTTCTCAAGATACAACTGGTTTGATGACCGCACAGGAATTGGAAGCTATGGCTGCTACGGTCATTTCGCCAACAGTGGATGGTGCTTATCAATCGGGTTGTCATACCGCATCTGTATGGGATAAAAAAGCGCAAGCAAATATTCCAAAACTGATGAAATTTATGAATGACTTTGGATTAATCACTGCGCGTGACCCACAGGGCGTATATCATTCCATGACTGATGTTATTCATAAAGTTTTAAACGATATCACTATCGACGAATGGGCCATCATTATTGGTGGGGACTCCCATACGCGGATGTCCAAAGGTGTAGCTTTTGGTGCTGACTCTGGCACGGTTGCATTAGCGCTGGCTACAGGGGAGGCTTCGATGCCAATTCCTGAGTCGGTAAAAGTTACCTTTAAAGGAAGTATGAAAGAACATATGGATTTCCGTGATGTTGTTCACGCTACCCAAGCGCAGATGCTGCAGCAATTTGCTGGAGAAAACGTCTTCCAAGGTAGGATTATAGAGGTTCACATTGGTACGCTTTTGGCTGATCAGGCGTTTACATTTACAGACTGGACAGCAGAAATGAAAGCGAAAGCTTCCATTTGTATCTCGCAAGATGATACCTTAATCGAATCGTTGGAGATCGCAAAAAAACGTATTCAGATTATGATCGATAAAGGCATGGAAAACAAAAACAATGTTTTGCAGGGCTTAATTGACAAGGCTAACAAACGTATTGAGGAAATTAAATCTGGCGCTAAGCCTGCTTTAACTCCGGATACAAATGCGAAATATTATGCTGAAGTTGTTATTGATCTGGATATCATTGAAGAACCGATGATCGCTGACCCAGATGTGAATAATGCAGACGTTTCCAAACGTTATACACACGATACGATTCGCGACCTTTCTTACTACGGTGGAAACAAAAAAGTAGATTTAGGTTTCGTCGGTTCGTGTATGGTTCACAAAGACGATTTGAAGATCGTTTCTAAAATGTTGAAGAACATTGAAAAACAAAAAGGCGCAGTTACTTTTGAGGCTCCTTTGGTCGTCGCAGCCCCCACTTATAATATTATTGATGAGTTGAAAGCAGAGGGCGACTGGGAATTCCTGCAAAAATACTCTGGATTTGAATTTAGCGATGCACTACCTAAAAGTACTGCACGTACAGAATATGAGAATATTATGTATCTAGAGCGCCCGGGTTGTAACCTCTGTATGGGTAATCAGGAGAAAGCCGCAAAAGGGGATACGGTCATGGCGACTTCAACACGTTTATTCCAAGGTCGTGTCGTGGAGGACAGAGACGGTAAGAAAGGAGAGTCTTTGCTGGCATCGACTCCTGTAGTTGTGTTATCAGCTATCTTGGGTCGTATTCCGAACATTGACGAATATAAAGCTGCTGTCGAAGGAATTAACTTGACAAAATTTGCACCTATTCCGACAAAATAGTAATAATTAGTGTTTAGTAACTTAATTAAACAAATAAATTAGAGAGATATGGCTTTTGATATTGATATGATTAAAAAGGTCTATAGCCGTTATGACGAGCGCATTGCTGCTGCTCGTCAGGTGGTTAATAAACCTTTGACTTTATCTGAGAAAATATTGTATGCACACCTTTGGGATGGCAATGCTACTGAAGATTATAAGCGTGGCGTTTCTTATGTTGACTTCGCTCCTGATCGCGTCGCTATGCAGGACGCTACGGCTCAGATGGCGTTATTGCAATTTATGCAAGCTGGACGTCCCAAAGTTGCAGTTCCTTCTACCGTTCACTGTGATCACTTGATTCAGGCAAAGGAAGGGGCAGATAAGGATTTGGCCCGTGCTAAAAATGAAAGCTCTGAAGTATTTAACTTTTTGAGTTCTGTTTCTAATAAGTATGGTATCGGTTTTTGGAAACCCGGAGCAGGTATTATTCATCAGGTTGTTTTGGAAAACTATGCTTTTCCGGGCGGAATGATGATCGGTACAGACTCACATACGGTTAATGCCGGTGGTTTGGGTATGGTTGCTATTGGTGTAGGCGGTGCTGATGCCTGTGATGTGATGGCTGGACTACCTTGGGAGCTGAAATTCCCGAAATTAATCGGTGTTAAATTGACTGGTAAGTTAAGCGGATGGGCTGCTGCCAAAGATGTTATCCTTAAAGTTGCTGGTATCTTGACCGTAAAAGGTGGAACTGGAGCGATTGTGGAATATTTTGGCGAGGGAGCAGAGTCGCTATCTTGTACAGGTAAGGGAACCATTTGTAACATGGGTGCTGAAATTGGTGCGACAACTTCGACTTTCGGTTATGACGAATCCATGGAGCGCTACCTACGTGCTACGGGACGTGCCGAAGTCGCTGACGCGGCAAATGCGATTAAACAACATTTGACAGCGGATGCTGAAGTTTATGCTAATCCAGAACAGTATTTTGATCAGCTCATCGAAATTAATCTATCCGAATTAGAGCCATCGCTCAACGGTCCTTTTACACCAGACTTGTATACGCCAGTGTCTCGGATGCGTGAAGAGGCTGAAAGAAATGGCTGGCCTTTAAAAGTGGAATGGGGATTGATCGGTTCATGTACAAACTCATCCTATGAAGATTTGTCACGTGCCGCCTCTATAGCAAAACAAGCGGTTGATAAAGGTTTGATTACTAAAGCTGAATTTGGTATAAATCCGGGGTCAGAACAAGTTCGTTTTACAGCTGATCGTGATGGTTTGCTGAAAACATTTGAAGACCTGAATGCAACGATATTTACGAATGCTTGTGGTCCATGTATTGGTATGTGGGATCGTGTAGGGGCTGATAAACAAGAGAAAAATACCATCGTTCACTCATTCAATCGTAACTTTGCGAAACGTGCAGATGGTAATCCTAATACCTATGCATTTGTGGCTTCTCCTGAACTGGTAGCGGCAATTGCAATTTCTGGCGATCTGGGCTTCAACCCAGTGACGGATACGTTGACGAATAATAAAGGTGAGCAGGTGAAATTGGATCCACCGGTAGGGGACGAATTACCTACCAGAGGATTCGCCGTAGATGATCCAGGTTACCAAGCACCGGCTGCTGACGGTAGTTCCGTTGTCGTTGATGTGGCGCCTACGTCCGACCGCCTCCAATTATTGCAGCCTTTTGCGGCATGGGAAGGCACTGATTTGAAGGGTTTGAAATTATTGATTAAAGCGAAGGGGAAATGTACGACAGACCATATTTCGATGGCTGGCCCTTGGTTGAAATACCGTGGACATTTGGATAACATTTCAAATAATATGTTGATCGGTGCGGTGAATTTCTTCAATGAGAAAACAGATAATGTTAAAAATCAATTGACAGGCGAGTATGGCCCTGTGCCAGCAACACAACGTGACTATAAAGCACATGGTATTGGTTCAGTTGTCGTTGGCGACGAAAACTATGGGGAAGGTTCATCCCGTGAGCATGCTGCAATGGAGCCTCGTCATTTGGGTGTTCGTGCGGTATTGGTTAAGTCTTTCGCCCGTATTCATGAGACAAATTTGAAAAAGCAAGGAATGTTGGGATTGACTTTTGCAAATAAGGACGATTATGATAAAATTCAGGAAAACGATACCATCGATATTATCGGTTTAACTGAATTTGCTCCAGGTAAGCCCTTAACGCTGGTATTGCACCACGATGATGGAACACAAGAGAAGATCTTGGCAAACCATACGTATAATGCACAACAGATTGAGTGGTTTAAAGCTGGTGGCGCCTTAAATATAATTCGCAAAAATCAAGCACAATAGTGTTGATTAGCATACAAAAAAAGCCGCTTTCGTGTAAAGCGGCTTTTTTATTTTGTTTTGGAATGACATTTCTGTGATCTTCGTCATATTTTACTAATTCTCATTGAATTTATTTGCTTATAAAATAGAATGCCGGTACTTTTGCCCAACGTTTTTAGCACTGATATGAGAAAAATATTTTTAACAATTGGAGCGCTTGCATTGAGCGTTTCGGCTTTATTTGCACAAGAAAATCCCGAAATAGGAAAGAGTATTTTCAAACCAAAAAATTTGAGAACCGAAAGTAATAAAGGGAAATTCTTTTTCTTTTGGGGGTATAACTTCTCTTCCTATGCAAAATCTGATATTCATTTCACAGGTCCCAATTATGATTTTATTCTTCACGATGTAAAAGCTGCCGATCGCCCAACTAAATTTGGTTCGACTTATTTTGATCCAAGTCGGTTGACGATCCCGCAATTCAACCTTCATTTTGGTTATTATATCAAAGATAATTATTCCATTTCATTGGGCTGGGACCACATGAAATATGTCGTCGATATACCTCAACAGGTAAAAATTTCAGGTTTTATTGGTGAAGAGATTTCTAATCCAGGTATCCCGACTGGAAACCGTGCCGGTCAATATAATGGTGAATTGATTACGGTAGATTCCGCTATGCTAACATTTGAACACACCGACGGTTATAATTTTGCTTCGGTGGGCTTGGAGCGTTACGATGATATCATCAACAATCGAAAGGGCCAACAGGTGCTGACAATGGAATCTGGTGTAGATGTAGGCTTACTAATCCCGCGTTCGGATGTTCATCTTTTTGGTGAGGGAGCAAACCACTTTTGGAACATTGCTGGTTATGGCGCTTCGGCAAAAGTTGGTCTGCACTATCGTTTTTACAAAGGGCTGTATCTTCAAGGAAATTTTAAAACTGGATGGACTGATCTAACCAACATTCGTACAACTGGAAGAAGAGGGGTAGACAAGGCGTCGCAACAGATCTGGTTTTTTGAAAACTACTGGGCTTTAGGCTTTAGGTTTTAAAACCATGTAAAAAAACAGGCTACTTTAAAGGAGGGCACTGAAAAAGTC
>NZ_DFOE01000022.1:0-31912 GCF_002376635.1 Sphingobacterium sp. UBA3549
AATAAATTTGAGACAGCTTCTTATTGTAAATTAACGTGGATTTTGAGGAATTCCTGCTATCCTCACAATATCTGCCGGCAGAGGTAATGCATACCTGTTTTCGTTGGGCACAAGCCTATATTCTTTCCCATCGACTACTCTTTTTAAGATAATCTTCTGCCCTTCCAGATTCAATCGTTTGATATCCATCCACCTCAGCCCTCGATAGACCAGCTCCTTCCGTCTTTGGATTAATATCACTTTCAGCACCTCCTCCGCCTCCGTCAAAAGATAAGGTTTATAGGTTCCTGCTTTATATCGCGTTGCCAAAAGTTTATTAAGATCTGCTTGCGCTTCTACCAACTTTCCCGCGCGCGCCAGACATTCCGCTCGCATCAGATACATTTCATCTGTCGCCACCCCCCCAAATAAGAGCGTACTTCCTGAGTACTGCCCTTTAAAATTGATTACATTATTTAACACTTTAAAATACGCTTGCTTCCGCAGGTCATTGGAATCATAAGAGCGATAGAGTACAGAGTCGATATTTGAATACGCATTACTCAATATCGTTGGCTTCAGTTCCATATAAAATGTAGTCTCTTTATTGAATAAACTAAAGGGAAAAGAGGCCGTCAATTTTACCTCATTGCTGTTATTATAATCAAGTAGCTCGTTTCGCCGTTGTAAATACAGCTCAACATATTTTAATGCCAGATCATATTGGCGCATCGAAAGATAAGCTCTTGCCAAAACTCCGTATACAGCTGGCTTACTTGGCTGTACCACATGATCCGATTCCAATGGCAGAAGCGAAATCGAAGTTTCCAGATCCGTGATCACCTTTCTATAGCTATATTCCACGGAGGCCCGTACCGATTTTACATTAAAATCCGATGTTTCCCGAAGAACAATACCTAGATCCGTCTCAGCGGTATTCTGCTCATAGGCTTTGGCATAGGTCCATAACAAACTGAGATAACTATTGGCACGAAAAAATAGGGCAGCGCCTTTAATACCGTCCCATTTTGCAGCATTCTGTTCATTTCTACCTATTTTATCAAGACGCTCCAGTACGAGATTGGCTATATATACAACATTGTACATGCTCGACCAATCGTTGGAAAAATTATATTGTGAGTCTTCCCAGATATAATCCAGCTTCTCCACATCATTCAATGCTTTGTAATTGCTCTCAGGAATAAAATAATCGTCACAGGCCTTTTCACCGCGCGAACAAAAATTATTGTTCATTACACGTACATTGTCCAGTAGTTTCTGTAAGTCATCTATTTCTTTGGGTACAACCAATTTATTGTTGGATTGTACTTCTAAATATTTATCACAAGCTCCGAAAATTAGTGTAGCAAAGCCCAAGGTTATACTTATAATTATTGTTCTCATCTCTTAATAATCTATTTGAATTCCCAATGAAAATGTTTTTGGAGGTGTTAGACGATATGCAAATTCAGGATCAATATGTTGCCTATTGGTCCTCCAGATTACACCTAGGTTAGCAATAATCCCATACAGCCTAAATTTCATTTCGTTCTTACCGGGTAGCCTATGTTCCCAGGCGGCATTAATATATTCCAAGCGGATATGGTCACCTTTGAGTATCTGGATTTCCGATTGGGTGTAAAAAGCACTGAGATTATCATTTATCGGATATTCCATTTTAGGCATGGTGGTCTGCTTTTCATCGCCAGGCTTCATCCAGCGATTTTCAAAATCGGGATAAGCCACACCCGGCTCGAAGAGTGAGTAGTAAGACGTGGACGGCTTTTGAAAATAATAATCAGCTTTAAAGCTCATGTTAAAAGACATCGAAAATGCTTTCCACGCAAAGCTATTGGTGAGATTGCCAAACAGCTGAGGTTTGGAGGAACCAATAAAGACAATACTTTCTGAATCCGAAGCGCTTTGTAAAGACGCATTTCTGATCTTGAGATATTCTGTGCTGACTTCACCGTTCAGGTACCCCTGTGGCTGCCCCTGTTCATTCAGTCCAGCCCATCGATAAGCCGCTATTGCATTTAAAGGTCTTCCTACTATCGGCGTGATGCCATTGCCATTGCCGAGAAAATTGCCGAGCCCTTGGTTCACACTTCTATAATATGCGGTCGTTTTGTTTTTATTCAGGCTTACTATTAGACTCGTACTCCATTTGAGCCTATTGATTGTATTGATACTATTCAGAGCCAGATCGAGTCCATGACCACGCATGGCGCCGACATTTTTGACCACTGTTGCCTGTGCTCCCCAGGTTGTATAATCATAATCTGTGGTACCATACAGGTCTTTTCCATTTTTCACATAATAGTCAACACAGCCTGAGATCCGGTTTTTAAGTAAAGCATAATCCAATCCTAAATTGAAAGTTCCGACCTTCTCCCATCGCAGCGAAGGATCATTTAGGTTTCGGATATTCAACATGGGGTAATTCGTATATCGGGCTGTCTCGATATTTGCAATGGGTTCGGGCGTCCTGGTCAGATCAACGTTACCACTGTAACCAAATGTAGCTCTGAGTTTAAGATTATTCAACCAAGACAGCTCAATAAACTGTGCTTTGCCGAGATCCCAAAAACCACCGACAGACCATAGTGGGGACCATTTATCATTTGTATTGGCTCCAAATATATTGGCTCCATCCTGCCTAAAACTGAAAGAAATGGCATATTTCTCCTTCCATATATCAGAAAAATTGATGTATGTCGAAACAAACCTATTGACCGTTTTTGTGAAATCCGGACTTCCCACGATTGTCTGTAATAGTGCGTCAGGACTCGTGCGGTAAAGGTTTATAAAGTCAACAGCCTGCGACGTCAGGGGGATGCTGTTGTATCCATACACAGTATAGGCTGCTCCACGCTGTGTATTCTGCCGCATCTCCCCACCAACGATGCCGATTAAGTGATGCGCACGTAATCGTTTATCTAAATTGAGCTGACTACGCACCGTGTACGACTGCCCCTCACTTTCACCAATTTTGTTAATTCCCGCACGCGGCACTGGATAGCTTACTTTTCCTGTCACCGGATCCACCTGTGTAAATTTATTGATCAGCAGACGAGCACTATAACTTTCTATCTCACTTAAAAACTCACTCTTGGAAGCCTGTTTTTGATATTGTCCTGAAGCGGTAAACTTGAGGTAGGGCAAGATCTGATAAGATATACCGGCCGATGCAAAGAGCTCAGTCAAGTTTTTGGTCGTCTTCGAATAGTTATATTCGGACAGCGGGTAGTAAGACCAGTCTAAATAATTAGCACCAAAATTCTGGTCGAGATACGACCTTCTAAAATTTCCATCAAACGATATTTCCTTACCGTCATTATCAAAGAACTGCATATAGGGAACCGATTTGCTGCCATAGCTCAGGCTGGAATAATCAGGTCTCCCCGATTGATCCCTATGATCGGTATAGTTCACATTCAAATCTACCTGCAAGTTTGCGATCGGACGATAAATATTTGAAAATAGCATATTCCATTTTCTATTTCGGCTATCTAATTCAGTTGTTGTTTTCGTATAGCCTAATCCTAGCCCATAGCTATTTTTTGCATTGCCGCCAGCGATATGCAAGTTATACTGCATGGACATCGGTGATGTATAAAAAGCATCTGAATAATTCTTCAAACCGTCCTGCGCCAAGAAGTTATTGATTGCCTCTGCGGAATCCAATGACGAAATCTTTCCATTTTTTGTACGGTCCAAAATATCAATTACAGGAGTCATTGCTACATAAGGAAATGATTGTAGAAAAACATCATAATGTCCCCCATCGAACAGCATCTTTTCAATAGCAATAAAATCGGCATTGGGAACCTGATACAGCTGCGACAGATTCGGGCGATCTTTAAAGATCATCGTACTTCCAAACGTAATTTTATTGCGGGTATTTGTCCCTATCATACCTTTCTTGGTGGTCAGTACAATTACACCATTTCCTGCCCGGGCGCCCCATATAGCACTCGCCGCAGCATCTTTCAAAACCGTAGCCGACTCAATCATCGCAGGGTCTATGTTGGTAATATCACCCTCATAGATAAACCCGTCCAGCACAATTAAAGGATCAAGATTACCGTTAATGGTACTTAGTCCCCGAACAGAGATATTTAGCTTCTGCTGCATTCCATTTTTGATCGGCTGATTGTCATAGCGAAGAGCAGGTACAACATTGTTAAGACGCTGCAGGATATTGGTCCCGACCTGCTGATCCAACATTTTTCGGGAAATTACATTTATAGCACCCGTGACTTCGTTTGCCCGAAGTGTCTGATAGCCGGTGTTTACCTGTACCTCCTGCAAATAGTTTTCTTCCTTTTGAAGCAATAAGACTGCATTATCTTTAAAATAACCTCCGGCCACAGTGCGGCTGTGATATCCCACCGAACTGACTGCCAACGAGTCCCTATCGACAATACCATTTACAACAAACTGCCCCTTGTCATCAGTACGTGTTACCTGCTGTTTATTGATCACGCGAATATTGGCATTCGGCACAGGAGACCTATCCGTACTATTTAATACAAATCCTTTAATCTCCATACGTTGCATATGCTGAGCCTTGCCCAGCAAGATGCTTACGCTGCATAGCAGCGTTAATAATCCTACTTTCATTATTTCGGACTAGTAGATTGGATAAACCAAAGGATAAGTTTTGTATTCTTTCACAGCACTAAACACTATCCCTCTTTCATTCAGAAAAGTTAACTTCTCTTGTTCTGTCCAACGGACAAAACCAGCAGGTATGGTGATATCGATATTAAAATTTTCCTTCTCTTGCAATTCGGTCGGAAGATCAAAAGCATAAAAGAGATTCTGCAGAAATAGACCGATAGGAATATTCTGATAGAAAGCCTCTTCACCTATCCCTTGAAAGCGTGCAATTGAAGCTTTTCTACTGGTAAGAATATTTTTGATCTTGTCGGAGAATCGTATTTTATACAGTTCGATGCTGTCGCTTCTACGCGCAACAGCAATTTTAAAATAGTTCTGAAATTCGCGACAAAAAATATCTGCAAATTGTGAGCGGGATACTGAGTCATAGGTATAAAACTGATACCAATACTTATTTTGGGTGCTATTTAAGTTCAACAACTTTTCTTTGAACTGTCTACCTAGAAGAGTATCTATGACCAGATCATTTTGCCGGAATCCCTTTAGCGCCTGACCATAGGCTTGAAAGAGCATAAACTGTAGGCTCTGATTGCCCATTTGAAGGAACGTTGTCCCATTCTTATGGTTCAGATTCGGGTAAACAGGCAGGTAATGTTCTCTATATCCTCCAAATGCAGAAATGTAATGCAGGCCGACAGTATCCAGTAGCGGTTCAGCAGCACTCCGAATGAGGTTTTTATAATTGCCTTCGTTCTTTAACACGGCGTTTCCATCCATCAGAGCCTGAATATTTTTGTCCGTCAGTGAATGCGAGCTGGTCATGGCAACAAACTCACCTTTTGCATCAATCACAGCCAATGCAGGCAGGGTATTATGCGCAAACAATGCGGTAAATATGGTATCATCTAATACTGTGGGTAGAGAGGGCGTAAAATTAAAATCAGCTTTAAATTTCTCAAATCTAGTCTTTATCCGTTTTGCTGTATCTTTATTCCGCTTACTATTCACCATTACAACCTGCATTTTATTTGGAAAACGCTGCTGGATCAATTCCATCTTTGGAATTCCTTCAATGCAGCTTGGGCAGCCCGTTGACCAGAAGTCTAACAAGATCAGTTTCCCTTTCAGATCGGCGAACTTGACTGTTTTCTTTTTTCCATTGAAATAATTGAGTTCAAGCGACTGGTTCCATACCGCATCCGGGATTTTATCGCCCGGTTTGAGGGCAATGAGATCAGTTAGCCCATCGGCCCCGCTGTCCTTGCGAGGCGTCTGAGCCGATAAACTAAACATAGAAACTAAACATAAAAACAAGCATGTCAAAATCATGCGATAGGCACGTTTATAATCTGCAACGAATAAAAGGTATTTTAAAGCTCGCTGAACAACTGGGCATATTAATCCAAGCAAAGTGTTAAGTTGCAATATAAGAGAGGTACATATCGCCTTAAAACACCTCAAAACAGATCGTTTAGGTTTCACTCTATTGATTGGCATAGGATTTACTACTAATTTCTCAACCAATACCTGCTCAATAGGTGACCAATTCCCCCCTTTCTCCCAGCGTTGTTCGAATTTTCTTCGGGTGGGCTTCGGGTCTCCTTCGGATAAAATTCGAGTAACGGTAAAGCAAAACCCGAGGCCGACCGTATGAAAGGCAGGAATTGGGGCGAAGTTGGTCAGGAAAAAGTCCTTAGAAGATGATATCTCTCCCCCTGGTCGGCTGGCCTTTGGCTCAGCTTTGGGATTTCTTCGGGACATATTCGAGACAGGTTTGGCATCTCTTCGACTCGGCTTCGGCAGGGCTTCGACTACGCTTCGGGTAGGAGTCGAAGCGCAGTCGAACAACAGTCGAAGCGTTCCCGAAGAAGAGGCGACGTTGGTACGACGCCGTGCCGAACGATCCTCAAACAAAAGCCGAAGGCTGTTCGAAGAATCAGCTGCTTTTATTCGATTCTGAATTTCACTAGTATAGCGTTTTTTTAGTCTAACATTCTTACGCAACTGTTGCGTAAATCGTGCTATAGCTGCACTTAAGTAGTGCTTAACGCGTACTTGAAATATATAGGTTATATAGCCCCTTAAAAAGGCTAGTAATTTTAGGGTATTCATCATTTAGTTTGTTAGTGGTTACTTCGATAATCTACTGAAGAACTCGGCGATTTCTCTGCTCAATTCGATCTCTCTTTTGATGCGCAATTTAGCCTCAGCAGACAGCTGCATTTTACTAGGATCGATATAACGATAATTGGCAACACAATAAGCAATCAATACGCGGTACAATGCAGTTGCAAATTCCTGCATTTTTACATCTTCAAGGAGTTTATTTTCTTCTAAACCACCATCGAGATACGTGCTCAACAGTTGCAATATATTAGCAGATATAGTCTCTAGCGCATATTCATTCCAGAATGCTTCAATATCCTTAATAAGCTCATAGTCGTCCTTATGGACATCAAAAATTATCAAGTCAAAAGCAAGTTGTAGCGCTAAAATCCTGTTCATTTTTCAGTAAATCTTCGTAACCGAAAGTACATAGCATCCCCCTCTCCGATCGAAATCAGCTTTTTATTGGGAGACTGATGTTACTCAGTTCACATTAGTAATAATTAATTCATTCAGGGAGCCAGAACGCGTTTGAATGAGGGGTCACATTGGTGTATAATATTGGCGTTACGCGTTCCATGGCGAGAGAAGCCAAATCTTATTTGGCCAAACCAGCCGAGCTACTCGGGGGCTGTGATGATGTTCTTTGATTGTTGCTTTTTGTTCATAACTCGTTTTATTGGTAACGAGTCTTGTCGGTTAGTCGCCTAATGATAAATGTGGGACTGCACACCGTACCTGAAATAAAGTTTCTGACGCCTTACACACCACGGATTTACAGCAGTACCCACATCTATCTGTTATGCAAATATAGCATAAAAGTATAGACATGGGTGTTTAATCTGCTGTCTTGCGGTGTGGCGTCAGAAAATACAGGCACAAGACTCTTGATTTAAACACCTAAACTATAGATGACTGATCTAATATTTTACTAAAACAAAGATAGCAAAATGGTTTTAAAAAATCAAATTATTACATATAAACATGATACATATTTTTCTTTACCAACTTGGACAATGGCAAAATCAGTTTTTATCTTTCCCATACAACTCTTCAGTATTAATGCTGTTAGACGTATAAGAATTCATTTCAATTTATCTGCTAGCCAGCTATCCAAAGGCATTGGAAAAAGTTCCAACTATATTGGCACAATGGAAAATGAACAGAATGAAGGAAGCTATAGTGACCAAGTTTTATCAGATATAATACTTTATATCAATAAATTTATAAGTGAAAACCCTAACTTAGAACTAGAGTTTAAAGGCAAAAATCATTATACAATTTATGATTTATATCCTTCAGAAGTAGTAAGCAACGAAAAAGTAGCTAAAAAGGTCGATTCTATTCCTCCTGGATCTGGTCCAACTATTACTTTAAATGCCATAATAGAAGCGACAGATTTTTTTAAAACTTCTCATACGTTAAAAGAAATTGTTGAAGAGTGTAATAGAGTTCAGAACAAGAATTGGGTTTCTCAAGATTTTACTCAGCCTTTGGAAAATGCAGTAAAAGGTAAAAATAAAAGACTGAAGGTAGTGCTTAAAGGCGACCTTAATACATACATCCTTATCGGTAAGCAGAAAAAGGATTAGTATCTTTGAGGTCAAAGAAATAGCCAATTTTATGCAAGCTGATCTTAAATTTGAAATAATTAATATTAATGCCATGCCCAGAATAGAGGTCGAGAAAATGCTCAATATTTTTCTTTTGAGGAAGAAAAGAGGCTATAATCAATTCGAGCTTTCTTTCCTCATGGGACAACGGGACTTTTATGTTCGTGACGCAGAAGATCCCACCCATACCTTAATTTACTCCGTACCTTTTAATAATATATTTCGTGAGATTTTCGATTGTGATATTGATCGAATAGTACCAGATATCACTAATTCAGATTTTACAATCCAAATATCTATAGCAAAGAGTGAATCTGACTTTGCTGTTTATAAAGCTAAAAAAATCCTCAAAGATGGCAGAATAGAATTTGTCGCTATCTTATCTGCTGAACCAAAAGATTTATTACTAGAATCCCCAAGTATAATCAAGGAGCAATCAGTTAAAGATTGGGTACTGCACCAAATCTCTTCAGGATATTTTAGCGAACCTAAAAATGCCTTACAGATTCTCAAAGATTGTGAGAAAGAATTCGATAGTCCAGTACGTCCATTATTTCTTGCAAATTCTTTAAAAACTTGTAATGGAACTAAAGGAACTCCTAAGTTGACGAGCAAGAAAGATGAGAATGGGAGGTCTGTTTATTTTAAAAATAATTAAATTAAACCATTGAAGCTAACGAAAACAAAACTAATCGCTAAAGTCAAAGCACCTTTAGAAAAATTGGGATATATATTTTTTAAAGAACCCATTTCTAGTGCGCAGGGATTTTTTTCAAAGAAGTTAGATAATGGTTTCTACTTGACCCTAGGTTTAACCATTTCCAGATATATGGAGAGCAATTTTACTGGATCTTTTTATTATTCCAAAACAACCCGATGGGCAGCTGTTTGGGATGATATCCCGGAAGAAAGTTATTTACGCCCAGGCTCCTTAATGTCAACAGAGGAACGGAAAGTTTATTTTGACAATGAAAATGAAAAATTGTGCGATTATTGGTGGGATGGTTTTGATAATTCATCGGTCGCTTCTTTTATCGAAGTCATCAAACTCACCGAATCGAGATTGTATGAAGACCGATTGTTGACAAAAAGGATTGAAGATAGCCGCAGTGTATCTCAATTAAAAAATTACGCTGATGAAGTAAAGAAATTGGTCGCCGACATTGAAAAACTGAATTCCACATACTCTTATTTACCAGATAAAGAAGTAAACGGATTACCTATGCGGTGGTTTAAAACTAGCGAGTATGTCTTAAAAAGACAGAATGGTATACTCAATAAGAATACTGTTAAAAATTTGGCATCTGATGCTTTTATTCAAAGTACAATTGACAACCTTTCAAACATAGGAATAGGAAAATAATTAGCTATTTTCTCATATCTCTCTTTTTAGCATTATGATTGTACCGCTTTCCATCTTTTGCGCCACTCCAGACCTCAGTAACACTATGAATTTTATGAGTAGCCACTTTTTCGGAAAGCACCAATTTCCGACAAACTTTTCCAAAAGTCCTATTCCATCTTTTTTTATCTTGCTTTTCAGACTCTGAAGTGGTAATCCCGAATATTTTAGTTTTTCGTAGCGATCGAGACATAAATTTACCGTTTGACATAAATATACCATTACTTACCCTATTCACTGGTAAGAGACATCATAAAAAAGCTGCATGTGAAAAATTCCAAAACATTAGGGAATTTCATAAAAGAAGCAGATATCAAATGGAGAAATACATTCATTGTTATTTTTCATTAGCAGCAGTTAAATTACTTTATTTAAATTAGGCTATAATGTTAATATAACCAATCATGAAGGAGCGTTATTATCTCGACAGACAAACTAAAATGATGGAAAAAATAAACAGATAAATACAAAAATGATCATTGAAGGCCAAATAATCAACCGTCCCTATTCCGGAGAATACGAAGAAAGAATCTATGATAATAATAGTCCATGGAATTCTCAGGGTTGGACATATATCAAATTTACAAACGATGATTGTTCAGAGTGGTGCGGTGTCTTTAGAGGTTTTCCGAAAGCCGTCTCGATTTCATCGATAAAAAATATCATCTTGGTTTTGACCTCAGATTATCTATATCAGCTTAGTATCAATGGTGATCAAGTGGATCTCGAAGAACAGTCACAATATCAAAACTTAACGGCAACACCTTTCGGGGATTTTATATTAGCAGACTATTCTTATGTTATTAAGATCATCAATAGTATACAACATCAAGAGAAAATTTCAAGCCCAATTGAAATGGACAATATCAGATTCAAAACTTGGAATGGACCAATACTTGAATTTACCTGTGATGAGTTTTGTAATTGGAATAGGCACTTAAATATGATCTATAATAGCGAAACAAATAAAATTGAAATAAAAAATGAGAGCACCTGATTTTGAAATTGTAGGTAAGAATGGAATTGTTTCTAAATCGTTCAACAATTTGAAGGTTAAAAGTTTTGTTGAAGCTTGTAAATGGGTAGACAAACTTGATTATAGGAGAAACAACGATAAGAATAATAAGCTTGTTTTATTTGAAGAGCTATGTGGCACTTGTAGCACAAAACATGCAGTGTTAAAAAGATTGGCTGACGAGAATGGAAATAATTACCTTAAATTAGTTCTTGGCATATTTAAAATGAATAGTGACAACACTCCAGTAATAACGAATCTTCTAAACAAATTTAATTTAAAATATATCCCAGAAGCCCACAATTATTTGCGAAATAATAATCACATGCTGGACTTTACTGGCATTGGTGTAAACGTTGACGAATTTGAACTGGACCTTTTAGAAGAAATCGAGATCAGCCCCGATAAAATTACTGACTTCAAGGTTCAGTATCACAAAGATTACTTATCTCGCTGGATCGAGATCAATAAGATTCCATATACATTAGATGAGCTCTGGAAAATAAGGGAGGAATGTATTGCAGCATTAGCTCAGCAATAAAAAATTAGTAAACGCCTTATCTCCTTTCTTTATGACTTTTCAAGTACTCATTAAATTTTTTAGCGCTAAGATTTATCTTTATTCCAGCCTGCTCACAGTAATCGTTTTCAGCTTTTTTATATCGCAACCCTTTGTACAAGAAAAACAAAAAGTCAATTACAAACACTTAACATACATTCCAAAAAGTTATAATTTAGACACCTTTAAATATCCTTTGGTTATCTATCTTCACGGTGGATCACAAAAAGGAAATGATTTAGAAAAGCTTAAGGTCTATGGTCTTCCCTATTTAGTAGACAAGGGAAAGGATTTCGATTTTGTTATGGTCGCACCCCAATGTCCAGAAGGTAGATATTGGTCTACGGAAAATTGGTTTGATTCGCTATACAATGAAGTAACCGCAAACTACCGCATCGACAAAAGTCGTGTTTATGTAACCGGAATAAGTATGGGAGGTTATGGAACATACGTCGCCGCATTGGATCACCCCGAGAAAATAGCAGCTATTGTGCCATTATGTGGAGGAGTAAACGATAGTGACACCACTCGCATTTGCACCCTCAAAGATATTCCCATTTTAACGTATCATGGCACGGCTGATAAAGAAATTTCCATACATGAAACAGAACGAATAGCCAACTCCCTAGGGAAGTGCAATGGCAATATCACCTTCCATCGAATAGAAGGTGAAGGCCACGGAATTCAATATCTTTATGAGACTAAGCATGAGATCTATGAGTGGTTGTTGAGGCAGAGGAAAGTGACAAATGTTAAATAACTTTTAAGCATAGGTTAGCATTAATTTTATTGAATTATGTATATTAGAATGTGCTAGTCCTAAAAAATGCTATAGTTATAACCGGCTTAAGATGATTACCAAAGAAATACAGAATATCTTCGAATTCATTAGCTTTCTAGATTCAAACAAAAATGATTATATCCAAAAGTATTTACCGGTTTGTGAAGAACTCGAAAAGCAAATAAGACAAAGGAATCAATTAAAACCTCACAATAATTATCGTGATAAACAGCAGTATGATCTCCTTCAAGAGGAAATAAGCCCTAAATTTGATATTCTTCTTTCAAATATATATTATCCTGTGATGGACAAATTGTCCGAATTAAAAATTTGGTCGGGAGATCAAGCAAAATCGAGTATCAGCAATAACGTTTCATCCGCAGCAACGAATTTTAAATCTACCTTTGAGTCTGATGATGTTCCGGTAGTAATTGCATACAAGAATAAGTATCTCAATTTCAGAAAAGAAACAAATTCAAATTTCCTTACGCTTGAATTAGTGTTCTCACTGTTAGATAGAGACCTCAAGGAGCTATTTGATTATTTCAAAGACTCTGAAGAAGATGAATTTAACGCTTTAATGGCTGAAGTAATTGAATGTAGCTCTTTAGAAGAAGCGACAAGGTTACACCACGAAAATCCATCGCAAAATAAAAGGTTTTCGATTCCTTCTCTAAATGCAGCTAATAATAATGAGGGGGAAATACTTGAGATCGAGCGCTATGAGATGTTTACGTATCCAACAGGTAAGAAAACAAAAAGTTCATATGAAGAGGCGATCTATCGTATCAAATTATTGAAGAGATTCATTGAAAATAACAATGGCAATAAGGTCTTCAGGAGCCCTGAAAATCAAAATGAGTCTACGTTCCAATTGGTTTTAAAATCAATTTGTTCAGACTCAATCTGGGATATAAATTCAGAAGTTGACAACGGAAGAGGGCCAGTCGATTTTACCGTTTCCAACGGTGCAAATGACAAAACAGTAATCGAACTTAAGCTCGCGAAAAGCTCTAAGCTTAAACAAAATCTCCAATATCAAGTTGATATCTATAAAAAAGCTAACAATACTGATCTATCTGTAATTGCCATTTTGCACTTCAATAAAAACGAAAGTGCTCGTGCTTCAAAGATTCTAAAGGAACTCAAATTAGATAAACATAAAAACATTATACTGATTGATGGAGAAGAAAAGCCCTCGGCTTCGAATGTAAAAAATGTAGATTAGTGTTCTTTCCATCTTCAAATCACTCTAACACCTAATACATTCTGCACGATAAGTTTGAAAATTGATAAAATCTTCCTATAATTGTCTATGCTTGTTGGCAAGCTAGCTCGTTCGTGCAAAGATTTCATCAGCCAATAGTTTAATAATGCAACCTTACCTGCTTATTACTCGACTAAGATTACGAACGCAAATATTCTGAGTAATAGGTTGGTGTAAAGGAATGTATTATGACAACTATTAATTACTTTAAACTTCAAGCGAAAAATCTTCACAAAGATTTTAAAACTCAAAAAACTTATTTTGATCCCAATTACGGCCGCAATCTGTATGAATATGCGCCAACATTTTTCGACGTAGACGCACTGGCTCTAGATTTCGATATCGACGAAGATAATTTCACTCTCATGAATGCCCAGCATTACATTGCTAAATTGGCTGGATTTAAAAAATGGGCCGAAATGCTGAAAGCCTCTCCCCATGCTCTAGAATTGTCGAAATTATTATTTGACAATATGCATAAAGTCAGTGTCATCGAGTGGGAGATTTACATCTCTATCCGAGAGGCTGAGAACGGCTTTATATTTGAAGACGAATTAAAACTAGAAATTTTTAAAGATGTATTTGCCAAAACAAACGGCCATCAAAGTAATGGTTACGATTATCGTTTGAGCAAAGGGGAAGAACCTTCTAATGAAAATCAATTAATTAAGCACAAGAAAACCCAAAGCAATAAAAAAAACAAAAGCGTCATGCAAATTTCGACGTTACCATTATCAAAAACAGATCTTAAAGAATTTATTGACGTTGCTAATTGGAAGTTCGAGGAGCTAATGCAAATGGTGGAACCCAATTTTCCTGATTTAGTTCGTAGTTTATGGAATCCAAAAGATTATATTGATGAAATTTTAGATCCAAGTAAGTTGCCAATCGATCGAAATTATGCACTTTCTTTGATTGAATCCTTCCTGTTACATCATTTTATTGCACTGGCGGCGGAGACTGATGAGCAGGAAATGAAACTTAATTGAGAAGATTTTACCTATTGAATTTATTTATAGGGCAGCATGCTAGTCTGCTTTTAAAGAAATAATTTAGAGAAAGATAACAAATGTACTTTTATTAAAGAATGAAAGTGCATTTTGTATGGACAATTATGGTTTCCCGTAATTTATCTAAAGACTTTTTATTGACCTTTATATCAATGTAGATTAGAAAAGGTAAACAATTCTACTGACTGTTAGATAAAGAACCTGAGGTTGCACCTTTATGTTATAAGGTGACTTTATTTCTAACAAAAAGACAACTTGAAGAGCTCTATATTTTTAAGAACCAAATAATCATAATTGCTTTTTTGATAAAGTGTGTTTATATTAGAGATAACCATATAATAGAATTGACCAACTTAGAAACTTACAATAAGTGTAAAAAAGCACAAATTTTTGGCCTATCAAAACGCTATAATCAAAAACAACCATTTACAATTATTGGAGGTCTATAGATACCGTTAATATGAAAAAGCATCCCTCAAATCAAACAAGTATGACTCTTCTCTATGATGTTTCTTTTACTTTGGATAAACCAATGTTTTACCATTATGAGAAACATAAATTTGGAACATTATCACGACTTTGTATCAATAATGGTGATCATAAAGCCACTATAGATAATATTGGAGAGCGGAATAAAATTACCTGTGAGGATGGGAACTCTTTTATTACAGCGTTACATCGCAAAGGGGACAATTATATATTTGATGGAAATATTCAAGCGATCGACATTCCGCAAGATATAAGAAGAAAGGACATCGCAATTCAAGGAAAAGGTACAGATGGCAGTTCATTAAGACCGGCTCAAATTGGTGCAATTTATTCCTTATTATCACATTGGTCGTTGTCAAATGAACCAGCAACAATTGTCTTGCCTACTGGCACAGGTAAAACTGAGACCATGTTGGCCCTCTGTCTCGCAGATGACGCTAAAAAAATTTTGGTTATTGTGCCTTCTATAGATTTAAAATATCAAACTTCAAGGAAATTTTCAGATTGGGGTATTTTACGAGATTTAGGTGTAATCAGCCATAAAACACTTAATCCATGTGTCATGGTTTTAGAGAGAACTCTTAGTGAAATCTCGGCAATCTCGGTTATGGAAAAAGCTGAAATTGTAATTACAACCCCTGCATTAATCGCTCGGGCAAACCAAGACATTAAAAACTGGATAACAACTGCATTTTCACATGTCTTCTTTGATGAAGCACATCATATGCAAGCAAAAGAATGGAGTTTATTAAAGTCCTTGCTTAATAAAGCTAAAATTGTACAATTCACCGCTACTCCGTATCGCTATGACAGAAAACCGATCGAAGGCAAAATAGTCTATAACTATCCTTTGTCCCAAGCACTAAAAGATAATTGCTTTTCTAAAATATCTCTAATTTCGGTAGATGAACGGCATCCACTTAAGAAGGATCGCGCGATCGCTTTCGCTGCCTATGAAAAATTGCAGGCTGATAGGGCAAACGGTTTTGATAAACATAAGATGATGGTAAGGGCCGACAAGCTCGGCTATGCTACATCTTTATATGGACAATATAAAGAGTGGTTCCCAAAAGAAAGAATTGCATTGATACATTCTCAAACAAGAGGTAGAAAATTTTTAATTGAATCGATAAAAAAAGGGGATTATGACATAATAATATGTGTTGACATGCTTAAAGAAGGATTTGACTATCCTGAATTTAAAATTGCCGCAGTACATCGATTACATCAATCCTTAGGTGTGCTTTTGCAATTTATCGGCCGTTTTGCAAGGGTTAAAACAGGCTTAGGAGACGCTTCTTTTATTGTTAATTATGCTGATGACAATCTTTCTACAGAATTAGAGAACCTTCTTCAAGAAGGAGATGGATGGGAACACGTCATCAGTGAAATCGCTGATGCAAAGAAAACACAAGCCGAGTCTCTTTTAGCTTTCTTGCAAGGCTGTAAACCTTATTCAGGTTTCGATTCGCCGAATATTGAATTGAACCCCAAAACAGTTTATCCTGCTCTGAGTTCAATGTTTTTTAAAACAAATAAAATTGAGTGGAATAACTTCAAAAATGCGTTCAATCTTAATAAATTCTCGCTTACGCAACCTTATATTAATGAAGCTGAAAACGTATTTTATTTTTCGACCCAAAAACGAGAAAAGGTAAAATGGGCAAAGACAGATAAAATAAAAGATCAGACTTGGAACCTGATCGTAATGTATTGGGATAAAACGAGTAAGTTACTATATATCCACAATTCAGATAAGTCAGTAGATACACTGGAATTAGCAAAAAAAATAAGTATTAGTGATCCTATACATTTAAATGGAGATTGTGTATTTCGATCATTCCACGAGATTAAGAGATTGAGTATAGTTCACGCAGGGATTTTCAAACCAGCAAATCATCTTCATCGTTATTCCAGACTTAGTGGCGCCGACGTAACTACTGAATTATCTAAATGGAAAAGCGGTATTAATGTAAAAAAATCAGATTTTGTCGGAATTGGTTTTAGAGATGGAGAACCAGAAAGTGTAGGCGCATCTGTAAAAGGAAAAGTATGGAGTCCCGCTAGAATTGGAGATCTAACTGAATGGAAGAAATGGTGCCTTAAGATTGGAGCGATGATTACAGATGAATCAATTGATTCCAATCAACTTCTGAAGGATTCCGCAAAAAAAATTCAGCTTACGAAATATCCTAAAGATCTTACAATCCTATCAACGGACTTTAACGAAGAATTATATAGTAAGATCCATAAATTGGTCGTAACGCGAAAAGGTGCAAATCCGGTGATGCTTTCAGAATGCACAATAAGGAATATCGGGATAAATCCAAAAAAGGCAGATTTTTGTTTAACGATTTATGATAAGGAAATTAACTTCTCAATTACATTAGGTGGAGAAAATGGACATATTGTAGAGGGAATAGATGGTTTTGATATTTTTGTAGAGGGCCTAAAGAGTGAAAAAATAACATTAAAAAAGCTATTTGAAGAGAATCCTCCGACGATGTTTTTAATAAATGGTTCAACCATTTCGGGAAGTATCCACACCGATTACAATATGTTGGAAAGCGCTTCATTGACAATACCTCAAGACAGAATAAACGTATTACAGTGGACGAATGTCATATTTGCAACTGAATCTATGTACAAAAACGGAAAAGCCCGTAAAAATTCTATTCAAGAATATGTTATGCAAGAAATGGTTTCACAAGGTGCACGAATCGTTTTTAATGATGATAATTCTGGAGAATCAGCTGATGTGATTGCCATTTTCGAAGAAGCAGATTGTATTAGGTTTGAACTTATTCATTGTAAATATTCAAAATCCAAATTAGGAGCGACGAAAGGTGATTTATTTGAAGTTTGTGGTCAGGCAATTATATCGCTGAGATATAAATGGAAACCAGAAGAATTACTTAAACATATGGAAAGACGAGACGGAATGGGAGTACTCAAAGGACAGCGCTACTATCATGGAGATGGTCGAGACACCACATATATCAAAAAGGCTATAAAATATTCAAATGTTAAATTTGGATTTTCGATAGCACAACCGGGTATTAAAGCATCTAAAATAACTCCGGAAATAACGTCTTTTCTAGGTTCAATTTATACAACTATAATTGAAATGACCGAGACAAAACTAAAATGCTATTTTAGTTAAATACTAACAAAAATTTGAGCCTGGGACCAGAACTATTCGTGGGTGCAGTCCATTTTAAAGTATATAAAACTATTAAACACAATGAAAATTGAACAAATCGTCACATCCTTCGAAACTTCGAAATTATTAAACAAAGTAATCCCAGGGAAGAAATCCCTATTTAGTTATTTCAAAAATGAATCTGGTAGATTATTTGTAGGTGAAACAGACCTGAAACTAGACTCACAATTTGAGTGCTACTGCTATACTTTTTCTGAACTTCTAAACTTACTTCCTGGAACCCTAGAAGTAAATGAAGAGACTTATAGAGTATCCACAAACACTTATGAAAAAATAGTATTCCCGGAAGGTACCGATTACTCCTTTGCCCGCC
This sequence comes from Sphingobacterium sp. UBA3549, assembly GCF_002376635.1. Taxonomy (NCBI): domain Bacteria; kingdom Pseudomonadati; phylum Bacteroidota; class Sphingobacteriia; order Sphingobacteriales; family Sphingobacteriaceae; genus Sphingobacterium; species Sphingobacterium sp. UBA3549. Next base: position 18,384 of record NZ_DFOE01000022.1, read on the forward strand.
TAGAGCTTCTAAAAGCAGATGAAGATCCTAATTCTATAGATTACGTCGCTAGGTATGCCTACGAGGATAAAGTTATAGCATTTAGCCAAAATCAAAAAGGACAATATAACAACCTTATTAGATTTGGCACAACCGAGATCGAAGCTATGGCTGCTATGCTCTTGGCTTTAATTGAAGAAGATATCTATAAATAATATTTAGTTTCCATGAATTTACAAATATTATCTGCCTCCCAAACGAGTGATTGGAAGTCCTTTATTGATTTTTGGTCGAGTATGTATTTTTACAAATTAGAAGATGTATATAATTCAAGAATAAATAAGGAAATATTTGAAGAAGAGGATCTTTTAAATTTTTATATTTGGAAAAATGGAAGTGTTCTCAGTAAACCAAAACAGAAAAGCTTCGAAACAAAGATCATTGCTAATCTTACTCACATAAATTCGGCAAAACTAAATAAACATTATAAGTTTAGTGATCATATAGAGAAATACAAAGATATATCTGCTGTATGGAGTATATTTTTATTACATCTTATTCAGCCTAATAAGTTTCCTATATATGATCAACATATTCACAGAGCTTTTGTCTTTATAACAGGAATTGATGATTATCGTAAAATCGACGGAAAAGCATCCAATAAGAGTAAATTTGAGTTCTATTCTGAGAAATACCTTCCGTTTATAGAAGAAAATCTTAAAGACTTCGACTTAAAGAAAATTGACGAGGCTTTTTTTGCATTCGGTCAATTTTTAAAGACAAAACGATATGACAATGTCTTTTTAAAACTTCCTACTAAAATTATTAAATGAAATATAAAAAACCACTATTTAAAATACTATGACTTTTTTTCCATGAATTTATTGAACTTGGATTCATGGCGCATGAATTTAAAAAGGTAACTCCGATTCTAGGATAAGTTAATGATCCCTTGAACTTTAATAAACCAAATATTGCCTAGAAAGGCCGCATTCCAAAATCAAAATCACGACAAATGAATAAGCCAAAAATGGTCAGTATCGAGAAAGATGAACTGAACGACTTCCTGCGAAAAGAGGCTGTAATGACTTTGCTGAAATCCACCGCCCCACAACAGAAGGCTTCAGAAGAAGAATATAATCTTTATGATAGTTGGGTAGCGGAGGCAGAGGTAGCCGGAATAAACCCCGTTCACTATATTATTCGAAAGACTAAATCAATTAGCACTCCTCTGGTAAACTTGTTTATGACCAACCTGATATACAATCTACCGGAGGTTCAGGACCAGAAAAACTGGACGGTCCACTACCATGATCTTATTTTCATCCTGGAGGAATACTGGTCAGAGCATTCAGACAGGAATGGGATGCTGTTATGGGAGATAACACAATGCTTTAAAAGTCTGGTAGACTTTTTTGATTCAGCACAACCGACCCCAGCTCAATTTGAAGACATTGGGCAGGGAATGGCAAAGATTGCGGAGATGATTCATGAGAATTTCCATAACGAGCAAACCCTTGGTACTGCACTTACCGCGATCGCATTCTTGAAAGACACAAATAAACACGATACTGTCAGACTATGCCAACAGCTCCTAGACCGCTCATACGACTATTTAAATACCGATGTCTCCGCCATTTTACTACAGTCCGCCAATATATTGATCCAGTACGGGGAAGACAATGCTAGTGACCGTTTGAAGGCGTTCGATGCCATGGAAAGTCTATTGCGGTATCTGCTCAGAAAGTACCACCAGGACACTAACTACCAGGCAGAAGAAAGCGTTCTGCACACCATTTTCGAACAGCTGTCTTACCATAAGTATATGGACGCCCTGGCTTTCTTATACTATTCCATACCCGGAATAGATAAGCCCGGAGAAATGCCAGACCTGACTGCTTTGGCCCATCCTGTGTGGACTGGTGATATGGCAACCTGGGAGCATAATTTTCGAACGACGAGTTTAGCTTACATGCAAGAACTTGCAAATACCAGATATGCATTGCTCCCCCAAAAAAAAGAATTGATGGTCAATTTCAGCAATTGGACCATACAATACCCAAAAATGCTCAACTCAGTGCCGATGGGCTTATCGATTCTGAAGGAAGACGCCTTGGATGAAATGCTAATGGATTTAAAACATGAACTAATTCACGTTTACAGTCTTTTCGGAATGGTTGGTCTGGTGCTGGATTTAATGCGTTGGGCTTTAGTGGACCTGGAGCTATATCTGCATTTATTCAGCTCATCACATAAAATAGAACAGGAAGAGCTTGAACTTTTTTTGAAAGGGAAGAAGCCTGTTGGCCTTATAAAACCAGACTTAACCTTACTTTCATTAGCCGAGCGATCTGCTGCGGTAGAAAATAAAATAAAGATTTATGAGCAGGTTTGGACCCCATGGTTTGAAGGGTTGGCACTTTATGGAGAATTTGCGGATGATCCAACGACAGATCCTGATATAGAATCACCGGTTACCTCGATATTTAGCAACTTAATCGACTTCAATCCTTTGCATGGGGATATAAAGAACCTCGATGACTTTAAAAAAGTGGCCTCTGAACATAAGAACCTAATGGAAAAGCATTACCATCAGGCAATCGAAAACCAGGGTTCCAACTTGCTATGGCCATACCTAAAAAGTAATCACAAGCAATACCTGCCGGGTTACCTTGCAGTCCGCGCCACTGTGAAGAAATGGCGAGTAGCATTAGGTGATACGAAACTTAGCAGTGCCCAGGCATTTAGAATACTCTTACACCTCACGCGTTTCAGTGGTGCTGAAGTGGTTCCTAATTTGAGTTTGGCACCCAAAGAGTTTCAGGTTGCCTGCATCGATCAACAAATAAAATGGTTCGAGTTTATCGGCTCGGTCCACCTCGAAGATCTCAAGGTATTCCTCGAGTCTGCAGATATCTTTTCAACCAGAACGTTAGCATGGTTAAATGGAAGGCTTGTTTACGAGCCGGAAAAATTAGCTCAGTTCGAGCAACTGCAGCGAGCCTTCATGGTTAAAAAAACAAAGGAAATTTTGGACTACGGAGTGGGACATTTTTCGTTGCAACAAAGTTTCCCGGATGATCAGTTAGACCTTGTGCGTAAAAAGATTTCAATCTTTACACAGTCGACTGCAAACAGCTGGGTTAATGAAAAGGGTGAGATTGGATTCGTAGGGCGCTATACGATTATGCCACTGGGAAGCGTAGAGTGCCCATTTTGGTTGCAAACACAAAATAAATATTTAAGCTGCCTAGTGAGAACACGTGAAAAAAATATTGAAACAGGTAAGCCATCCTACCACAGGATAACGTTCCAATTAGCCGAGAAGGATTACAAGTATCTTGAAGAATATGTCAGTAAACATGGCTCGGCTTACATTAAATTAACACGTGCGGTCGTACTGGGAGGTGTTGATTCCGTCGCCAATTCCCACCACTACTGCATTTATCAACTCGGGGAATGGATGAGGGTGACTAGCGCAGGATTAATATTTAACAGACCCGTTGAAAACGAAATAGTAGAAATGCTCAGCGAGAGGTTCAGTCCTGATCTCGGCGTCGACTTTAAGGAAATAATCAATCATGTTGACAAACCATGTTCACAAAGGAGCTTGGAATGGCTTTGCTCAAATCAATGGGGTAATATATCATTTAGAGAGCAACAGATAAATGCCGAACCATGGGCCGAAAGGGTCAAAAAATTATGCGAGGAAAACTTACAGGCAGATACTGATACCATTGAGAAAGTCAGTTTGGCCATCCTAAAAGCAATCTATCCAGATGGGATGCTTGCACAAGAGGTTCATGAAAACGGACTTGCGGCTGCGAAATCATTTGGGAATTCCATTGCTAACATTATCGATTACCTGCTGGTCAGCGGTAAGAGCCCAGGAATAAAATCCGGATATCCCAATGCAGAAGAAGAATTTTTCAAACCCATATAACAATGAATTATACAACAGTAATTATCGATGTAGATGTCATCGATACAGCAATTAGAAAGGTCTCAAAAAGCCACGAGATGAAAAATGAAGCAACCCTTAAGGGTGTCTTGGATGGACCGTTGATAGGCAAGATAGAACGTGAATGGGATAATTTTACGGAGGCGATAACTGAAACATTTGTTTTAGGTCGGGATTACACAAAGGAAAAAATGGATGCAATCATCAGTAATGTTGAAGAGCTCATAGCTAAAGCAGGACAGAAGGCTAAGGATATTCACAGCTGGTTTAAAAAGTCAATTTCTGAATTCATTAAAGAAATCATCATTGCCGCTTTCAAGTGCGTGCCAACCACCATTGAAATAGGAACGGAGACCTACTCTGTCAGTAAGCTGAATTATGATCAGAAAATCGGTATTGGAGGCTCGCTGAAGGCTAACTTTATGGAGGCGGTATCCCTTACAGCAGATGGAGAAATGAGCATCGGTGTTGAATACGGTAAATAAATGTTTGAAGGAAATATCTATTTCGGACAAAGGATTTGACGCCTTTGTCCAAATTTTCTGTGATATTTATGGATATAATGTCGATGTTGACCCCTCCGCTGGACATACTGACCCCTCTATCAAGGCTTTCTTCAGTCCAACTGATGACCTGACAATATTACTTCTTTTTTCTTAGACTTTCACCTTTAAGTTCGATTCTGTAAGATCCATGGATCAGTCTATCGAGTATTGCGTCTGCAATTGTATCTTCACCGATTACATCATACCAACTGGCCACAGGTAGCTGACTGGCAATTATTGTCGAGGCTTTAGCGTGTCTATCTTCAATTATTTCCATCAGACCCTTATCTCTAACAGGTATCTTTGTAAAGCTTAAATCATATATTGAGCCACAAATTGACCACGTTTTCTCGTCCATATCAATTTCCTAACCCATTCCTACGATTTTCTTCTGCAATCCTAAACATTTCTTGTTCTGCGATTTTTCTTTCCCCATCTGTTAATTTTTCATCGCCATCATTGTATGGATCAAAATCATCATCTGGTTCATCCGAGAACATTAATGTATCAAAATACACTCGATTATTTTCAAGCCCATCAATCTTATCAAGAACTTCTTGTGAAGAACCATCTTTAAAAACTATGTAATAACCGTAAACAACACCATCTTCACTATTGTCAGGGTCTATTTCAAAATTAGTTTCACCTAATTCTTCATAAGTAATACCCAACTCTTCAGCAATCGCTCGATCTCTTTTTTCTTCTTGTAATTCTTCTAATTGTCTGCTACTCATAAAATTTATATTTAGTAAAAAAGCAATTTAAGAATTATAAACTTCACTTTTAATATTTCTGATTTATATTTTATGATTGAACCAATTTACTCCGGCATACCCATTGAAAGCTTAAATAAAGAAGGTAAGTCACTATTAATAGTATTAACTATAAATGAATCATACATTGGCGAATACCATATTAATAAAGTAAATGGTATTGCGTTTTTGGCGTGGCAAAGTTATATTTGATGAGTTAAAATTTCCTAAACAATGGAATATACCTGTAAAGATGCGATCGAAATGCTAGCTGATGTGGCTACGGTAATTATTGCCACAATAGCAGTTTATTATGCATGGAAAACATATCAAATTGCCAAAGAGGCAAAAGATGAATGGAAGAAGGAAAAAAATTTAGATGTATTGGTTAGGTTCTCTAAAGTATTTCCGAGTTCTCGTGAATGTATACTAAACTTAAGAAGTCCGCTATCCTTCGAACATGAAGTAGAGGAAGGAATGATTTATATTAAAGCAAAAGGAGATAAAATATCTCTAGAAAATTCAGAATCTTTTAGTAGCTATTTCGTAGTTCAATCACGGTATAGCAATTATGAGTTAAAGTTAAATGAAATGTTCGATCTGGAGCATGAGGTGTTATTCTTATTAGGAAAAGATAACGTAATTACAAAATATATAGCATTTATTAAAGAAACCAAAACCAATATTTTACACTCTGCACAGCAGATTGGATACTACAACGGATATTTAAATGATAGAACAATTGGATCAGAAGAGAGAATAATGTTCCGAGATAAGAGACGGGAGCATATAGATATATTGTATAGTGTAGGTGACGATAAAATAACAAATAATCTCAAAAAAGCTTATTGTGAATGTGATACCTTTTTAAAATCTCATCAAGCGAAATTTAAATTAAATTGAAGTTGTCAAGCAGTTTACAAGTCAATTCGCACAACGTAAAACCCGTGTCGTACATAGCTATTCTTTCATAGGTATTTTGGCTCGAAACCTATGTATTTCTATTATATTATTTTTAGCTTACTTTAACGTAAAAAAGAAGAATTGTCCTGGAGCGATCTGGCACTGATGGTTGAAGGGGTGCAGGTGATGCAAATTTGGGTATTTCAGAATGGTGATGCCAGTTGTTTCGGTTCAATTTCTGGCATTTTAGGATTAATACTGAAGAATAATCGTTTACACAAGAATACTTAACCCAATTTCGTAAATTAGAGGTCTTAGAAAACTTTAAGAACCAATATGGGCCAAACAGAGCTAGATAAAATCATCGATCAAGGAGAAGGAATTCGAATAGAATTTAAGGAAGCCCAAAATGGTGTTCCCGCTTCTTTATATGATACGGTATGTTCTTTCTTGAATCACGAAGGGGGCATAATTCTTTTAGGCGTAAAAGACGATGGTACCATACTAGGACTGAGCGAACAGAATCTAAAAAACCTAAAACAAGATATTGTCACGGCATTAAACAATCCAGACGTCCTCTCCCCCATCTTTCCGCTTCCGGTTGAGGAAGTAGTACATCCTAATGGAACGATACTGTATATACGTGTACCATTAAGCTCGTTTGTCCACAAACTTAAAAATATCATATACGACAGAGAGAACGACAGTGACTTCCGGGTAACCGATGAGACTCGAATAGCCGATCTATACGCTAGGAAAAGAAACGTATTTACGGAGAACAAGATTTTCCCTCACCTACAAATAACCCATCTTGATCATTCCCTATTTGATAAAGTACGTTCACGCCTCGCACTGGTCAATGCCAATCATCCATGGCTCGAAGCATCCAATGAGCGCATACTACGGGATGCGCGGTTATTGCGAAGGGATTTTGCTACAGGTGAAGAAGGGCTTACACTAGCAGCAGCACTAATATTTGGAACGGATGAGGTGATAGGCAATATCTTACCTGCCTATCGTATTGATATATTAGAGCGCCGGCACAATTTGGATCGATGGGACGATCGGCTATTGCTAAAAACCAATCTTATCGATTCGTACCTACAAGCGCTGGCTTTCATAAAATCCAAGTGGCCAGAGAAATTTTACCAAGACAACAGCGGAGAGCGAAAAGATCTACGTGAACTGATCTTCAGGGAACTGGTCGGGAATATCATCATCCATAGGGAATACAACAATGCACTGCCAACCGAAGTTCTAATCTATGAGGATCGTGTGGAAACTATAAACCCGAGCCGTCCACGTTTTAGAGGACCGTTAAATCTCGACACCTTTGAGGCTGAACCTAAGAACCCCAATATCCGTGCATTTTTCAATGTCTTGACATGGGCAGATGAGATCGGTTCGGGCGTCAAAAACATGAACAAATTCGTGGTCGCATACACTGGCGGAACGCACCCTATTTTTATAGAGGATGAGTCTTTCCGTAGCGTGATCCCAATGGTTACCTATTTAGTGGGAGAAAACTATCAGCTTTATCTCCATCTTGCCGACCTCACAAAAGATCAGTTGGGACAGGAACGTATAGAGCAGTTGAAAGGACTTTCTCTAGATTCGAGACTCAAAAACGTGAAGGACTGGGATGAGCTGGCTATTACTTTAGGGGGGAGTTGGCAAGAAAAAAAGGGGGAGCTAGAAAAACTTAGACTACTAATTAACAACAACTTGACTATCGCCAACCTAAAAAAAGGGGGGAGCTGGGAAGAAAAAACGGGAGAGTTGCTACAAAAGAGAACCAGGGTTCTACTAGCGGTTTTGCTATTCACTATATTACCTATATCTATTGAAGAACTCACCGACATATTAGGCTATAAAAAGAAAGATTCGCTTAGGGATGGGTATCTTAATCCCCTCAGGAGCCATAAATTAATTGAGTACACGATAGCCCAAGCCAACTCTCCTAACCAACAGTATAGGATAACGCAGAGAGGAATAAACTTTATAATGGGAAGCGTGATCTGAAGTTAAAACGTATGTCCCACCTAACCAAACCATCTAACTATGATTTTTCTTACTAAGTTTTTCGCTTCCAAAAAGGCATTAAATAAACCAACTGAAAGCAGTATCAGTTCGCTCGCCCCGAAAGTACTGACGAAGCCGGAAGATATCGAAAAAATACAGCCTTATCTAAACAAGCTCAAAGAGACCATCGATGCAAAAGACGTGAACAACATTGCTTTAACCGGTAGTTACGGTTCTGGGAAAAGCACCATTTTGAAAACTTTCAAAGCACTTAACCCGCAATATAAATTTCTTAATGTATCACTAGCAGCTTTCAACCAAAAAGATGGGAAACTGGAGCCTGTCGAAAAAGAAAAATTAGAACGGCTGCTAGAAGTAAGTATACTCCAACAAATCTTTTATCACGTTAAACCAGAAAAAATACCTGAATCACGATTTAAACGAATAATTAACCGGAAATGGTGGCACTATTTGCTCCTAGCAGTTGTATTCATAATATGGGTGATCAGCACCATTTTATTGTTGAAGTATGACTACCTTGATAAGTTGGATCCTGAAAGCTGGCATAGAAACAAACCATTTAGTTGGTCTGGGTTAATTTTTATAATTATCTCGTTCAGTGGAATAGGGTTTCTTGCTAAGTTAGTTCTCCAGCTTTTTAGCAACTCAAAGATTAACAAAGTAAATATAAAGGGGGAGCTGGAATTAGGTGAAAATGCAAATAAATCGGTTTTCAATGAACATCTTGAAGAAATATTATACTTTTTCGAGCGCACAGACTATAACGTCGTTATTATCGAAGATCTCGATCGATTTGACAATACAGACATTTTTACCAAGTTACGAGAGATCAATATTTTATTGAACAACTCGAAACTGATTGATCAAGAAATTAACTTTGTATATGCTGTCGGAGATAACCTCATTAAAGACAAAAAAGAACGGGTTAAGTTTTTTGAATATATCATTCCTGTAATACCATTCATTAACTCATCCAACGCCAAAGAACAGTTACAAACGTTGATAAAAGAAGCGGGCCTAAACGAGGATATTTTCTCCAGAGAATTCATGTCGGACGTGGTAACTTTTATCGATGACATCGACATGCGTTTATTGATCAACATTTTCCATGAATTTGTAATATACAGACATGCCCTTAAACTTGAGTTCGTAACAAAACCAGAGGAGCTGTTTGCAATGATTACATATAAGAATATCGAGCCAGAAGACTTTTCTTTGCTCAACAATAAACAAGGGAAGTTATACGCTTTGATAAACAACAAAAAAGATTACATCCGAAAGAATATCGATCAATTGGACGATTACATAACGGAGAAGGAGAAAAAAATCCAAGAAATAAAAATGCTATCCCTTGATGATGAACGAGATTTAAGAAAGATCTATATCTACCATGTATTTCAAAATTTGCCTGAAGATAGTATACTAGAACAATCCGTTGATAGCCTCTTAGATGATGAAGGATTTCAAAAGATAATCGATAACAAACTAACTATAACCCATTTTCCACATTATAATAGTTATGGTCAATATCGGCGTTCTACTAATTTAGAATTAAATTTTAAGTTTTCGGACATAGAAAAAGAAGTCAATGGTACTCACGATTATGAAACACATCTCGCCTTGATCAGAGAGAAGAAAAAAAATCAAGCTATGGTATTGCTATCCGAAATCTCAGAACTAAAAGAGCAAAAGACCAACCTTGAATCGCAAGATTTGCATCAAATCTTCCAAGACATTGATGTAAGTATTTACTTAACAGATTTTTCGAACAATAATCTATTGAGAAGCCTAATAATTAATGGCTATATAAATGAAAACTACAATCATTATATCTCACTCTTCCATGAAGGTACGGTGACAAGAAATGATCTCATATTTGATCAAAATGTTAGAGGGGGATTCAACACTGACTTCTCTTATAAACTCGATAAGATCGACGGTTTACTTGAAACACTTGATTTAAGATACTTTAAAAGAGAAAGTATATTAAACTATGATCTCGTTGACTATCTAGCAAATAGCTATGATACTGAGAAATCAAAGTACAACGCGCTAATCAGGTTACTAAGTAACAAACGAGAAAGATGTGTTCAGTTTATAGATGGATACATCGCAGATGAAGACAGACCGATCGATATTTTTATAAATAAACTAACGAAGCATTGGGGAAATTTCTTTTACTACGTAGCAGAAGAATCTAATTATCAAGGAAACGAAATAAATAATTACCTACGGTTGATCTTAACACATGCGAACGTCGAGGATATAATGAAGCAAAATCACGATTCGCTGATCGAAATGATAACATACAACCCTAGCTTCTTGTCGTTGGTAGATACGAAAGGAAATAAAGATCTTGAAAAAAAAATAAGTACTCTAATACATGAACTTGATATAAAATTCCAGAAACTAGACGACCCAACCGACGACACAAAAAGCCTATTTAACTTCGTATACCGGAACAACAATTACAGAATCAATAAAGAAAACATACTGCAGATGTTAAAAATAAATGCAGAGTATACAGATGAAAAAGCCTTTGAGACTACAAACTACGCCGCTATAAAAAATTCTAGAGATAAACATATCATAGCATATATAGACGATAACATTAATGAATATGTCAGAGATATTTACTTAGGCATAGAAACCAATACAAAGGGGGACGAACAAGATCTTATTGAACTATTTAATAAAAAGAATATTAAAACCAACAATAGCAAGCTCATCAGCGATAGAATGGAAGCCACTATTTCGGATATATCGGTAATCAACGATGACGAGTTAATGTTTCATCTACTAGCAATTGGTAAGATCAAACCCACCTGGGAAAACTTACATTACATTTATATTGGTTACGAAGACGTTTTAAAAGATATAGCACATTTTATCAACAGCGGTTACAATGCCCAGCTATTATCAAATATTTTTGTTCCACATCACAAAAACAAGGATGGAAAAATGACGTACATACAAATGTGGAAAGACCTCTTGGCATCATCTTTCCTATCCGATGAAGCGTTCGACCAAATCCTTAAAGCTGGTAATATTGGTATTAAGTTTTTTGATTTTGAAAATACAGCCAAAGAAAGATTGGAAACTATGATTAAGAGAAAGAGTTTCGCGCTTGATAACGATGTGTATGATCATTTACAAAGTTTTCATTCCTTGGGATTGTTATATCTCGAAAATCATAAAGATGAACTTTTAGAAGTCGATAATGGCTTTACGTTGGATGAAAGTCATTTAGCCCAAATAATGCACTTAAATGCCTATTCAGTAGATGAAATCAATAATATTTTAGGCACTTATGATATAACGGACTGGACAGCAGATTTATTTATATCTAACTTGCAATATCGATTATCTAAAGAGCAAGGCCTATCAGTAAATAATTTAAAAATTATCGAAGCAATATCATATCACAGATCTGACCCTTCTAATGTACAGATCTTAAATAATTACTTTGACCGGTTCAGTAAATCTGAAATAAGGGACATTATCGGACTTCTAGGAGACAAAGAATATCACAGATACCTATCAACAAATATAAATGAAAGTTTGGATCTAGAACATACTTCATATAATGAAATGCTCTTCGAATTAATGATAGCAAATAACTATATAGGCGATAAATCTAAACGAATGAAAAAGGGAGGCTATCAGATATTTAAAAATAAACAAACAAAACTTTTATAAGGGTGATAAGAGTCGAAATAAATTCAGAATTTTTAAACTCTTGGATTCATATTGACCCTTTCCATTTATCCGCCCCCTAAAATTATTCGTTTGAACACTGATGAATTCGTATCTTTAACTAAGAGATTGCTTATTATATCTTAGTTTAGTAAAAAGTTGTTCAACAAATAGGAAGTATCATAATTCCTCTCGAGAAATTCGACATTATTGAAATATGTATAAAGCCTTAGATACCAAATTTGTCGCTTTTTTTGATATACTAGGATTTAAAAATCTTGTAGAAAAAAATTCTCACGAAGATTTAATTAAAATCTATAATGATGCTCTTTGTGACACTGTCAATAAGATAAGAGAGATAGGAATTGAGCACCATAACTACGATAAAACCGCGGTAGAAAGTTTAGAAAGTATTTCGCAATTTATAATTTCAGACAGCATTATTTTGATTCAAAATGAATTTAATCATAGAGGACTATTTTTTCTAATTCTACAATCAAGGGTACTTTTAAGAATGGGCATTAATGAAGGAATTCCATTAAGAGGGGCAATTTCTTTAGGTGAAATAAGTGTATTAGAAAATTTAGGAACTACAATTGTCGGAAGGGGTTTAACTAATGCATATCAAATGGAAAGTATACAAAATTGGTCTGGTGCTATAATCGATCCCAATTGTTTTAAAATACATCCTAATGATATTAGTTTTATAAACATTCTTACTAAATCAGATAAGCCCCTACTTATCGAATATGATGTACCATTAAAAGCATTTTACGAAGATAATTTTTTTGCTATCAATTGGGTTGATAAATCCGACTCAATTGATGATATAAGAAATGCATTTTACTCTCATAAAAAAGAAATTGAAAGTCCAAAACAAGAAGAAATTATAAACAACACTTTGCAATTTGCTAAATATATAAAGGGTATCGTTAGATCTAATACAGACCCAACTTAGCAATCTTTTTTTCTTAAATATCCAGCAGTGTAGTTTGCAGCGGAATTATTGGTGCACTATATGTTGGAATGGCAGCGTTTCTAAAACAGTTTAAAAGACCGTCAACTTATAATTAGGCTGCTAAAAATTTACACCAAAGGGTGTATTTTGCAGCGGAATCACTGGTGTACTTTGGTGCAGAATGGTGGTATAGTATGGTGCGGAATATGCAGAAAAAACAAGGGCAAAATAATTCTCTACCTTAATAGGCACACTGCTGGGATAAAAAATTTCAACGTCGTCCTTTCCCTGCGCCTTATCGATTGTTATAAAGTTAACGCGGGCTATGTCATTTTCTTCACAGCGCGAAAACCAAAAATAAAAGGTCGCTTCGTTGATCTCATTTTCCGCGCAATAATCTTTCTTACATTTTCCACTCTGATGCCAGTCTGCTATCATACACAGCATACGCTCACGTTTTTCTTCAATATTGCTCAAAGCAACAAAGCTAACAACTGAGCGGACCTAAGTCAATATGTACTTGGTAGGATGGATACCTTGAGATCCAGCGAAGTTAGAGGCTATTGAAGGGATACAGATGGGGCAAAGTTGGGTATTTCAGAATGGTGATGCCAGTTGTTTCGGTTCAATTTCTGGCATTTTAGGATTAATACTGAAGAATAATCGTTTACACAAGAATACTTAACCCAATT